>DASXYV010000199.1:0-3351 GCA_036502305.1 Acidimicrobiales bacterium | reverse complement strand
CCTCGTGGGAGGGGGATGATGCTCAGGTACCGCAGGGCGCCCACTCCCCCCTCCGGCGTCGCCCAGGGCTCGTCGCCGAGGGGCTCGAAGCGGGACGGCGTGGTGCCGAAGGCGATCCCGGTCTGCTCAGCCCAGTTGTCGTCCGCGGTCGGCCGCCCGTCGTAGTACGCCGCATACCCACCGTCGACCGGCACGACCGCAGTGATCCGCGCACCCCGCTGGTCCCACCGCCCCGGTCGTCCGCTCATGGCGACCCCCTCGAGCGACCAGGTGATCCCATCGGGGCTCGTCGCGTACCAAGTGTCCATGCGGTCGCTGTCAGCTGGCACGTCCGTGCGATGACGACAGACCCACATCTGCCAGACGCCGTCCCGACACGAGATCACCGGGTCCTTCCACGCCGTGGTGGCGTCGCCGGCCAGGACGGTGGCTCGTCGTCCCTGCGGGAGCCCCGCCGGGTCGTCCGCCTCGAGGACCTCTACCCGCCAGTGGAGTGACCCAGGGGTGGAGCAGCTGAGGTACAGGCGCCACGTACCGTCGTTCGTCGGCACGAGGGCGGGGCGCTCCAGCGAGGCGCAGGACATCTGCTCACTGGTGATGACGGCGACGGTCTCGAAGCGCTCGCCGTCCGCCGAGCGGGCCACGACGTTCGCGTACCCCCGCCCGGCGCCGACCGGACGGCGAAGGCGGTAGGCGAGCCAGAACGTCCCGTCGATCCACGCCGCGCTCGGCCCGCCCGCCCAGTACCCGGGGCCGTCGCCCGGCGCGTCGGCGACGATCGAGCCTGCCTGGGCACCAGGACGGGGCAGGAGCCCGGCGAGGGGCCCCGGCGATCGGTTCACAGCCATGACGGAGGCCTGAGCGGCGCCGCCGTCGCAGGCGGTGCGGCGTCCCGGGAATGAGGATGCGAGCTGATCGGCACGACCGTCACTTCGTCGACCGGCGTGACGTCCCCTGCCGATGCCAGACCCACAAGCCGACCAAGTTGATCATAATAGTAAAGATTACATGACGGCCCCGGCGTCGCGTGACCGACGTCCCGGGCGCGACAGCTCTTGCCGATGTCCTTGCGCATGCCCCCCCGAGGCGCGCCGCCCGCCGACGATGCCCCGGAGCAAGTGTAGAGGCGACCGGTACAGTGCGGCTTGGTGAGGCCAGGGGGGGATCGGCATGGGGCTGTTCGGCAGGAGCAAGGGGAAGGACCGGGGAGACCCCCCGAAGGTCGGCGGACCGGTCGTCAGCGTGACCGCGATGGTCGAGCAGATGCGCGCCGCGGCCCTCCAGCAGGCCGAGCATCTGCAAGAGGTGGCCGCGGGCCCCGGCTCGGGCGGGCCGGACTGGATGCGCCGACTCGCCAGCATCCTCGCGGGGCCCCAGGCGGGGTACGTGAAGCGATGCGGATGCACCGTGTGCGGGGCGCCGAAGAAGCTCCCCTCGATCAATGCGTACGTCTACTGCGACTACTGCGGCTCGCTGGCTGACTACGACCTTCATCGGGCGTGCGAGACCCACACCTTGCCGGGTCCCGAGTACGTCAGGCTGCTCGGGGGCCTCCGGCCCCAGCTGGAGGCGGCGAAGGCGGATGGCGACAGGGGCGCCTACGGGGAGCTGCAGCGTCAGGTGTTCGCCGGCTACCTGGCGAACTGCCCGATGGCGGTCTCTCATCGGGCCAAGGCCGACGAGGCATACCGCAAGCAGTTGATCGTCTACCTCGCCGAGTCTGGCGTCCAGCGGGCGTTCGATCCCGAGGCCAGTCGTCTCGAGCAGGAGATGGCCCAGCGGGTGGCCGCCTTGCGATGGACAGGGTCGATGACGGCCCGGCAGGTCGACACCGACTCCTTCTGGCCTATTACCGAGACGCTGACACGACAGATCGACGTGCACGACGCCCTCAATCGTCGGAGCGGGGTCAGCGAGCTCGATCCCGACAAGGCCGACTACCTCCAGGGCAAGCTGGCCTGGTCGATGTTCTGCCAGGGATGGCTGCCGTACCTGCCCGAGGGAGCGGCCCAGGAGCTCCTCGAGCGCACGGGGTTGCGCAACGAGTACGTGGCGATCGAGCCCGAAGGTGCCCAGTCCCGACGGTGCAGCGGGTGCGGTGGTCAGATCAGCGCCCTGCCCGGTGCCAAGGAGGTCGTCTGCGACGGCTGCGGGAGGAAGCTCGACGTGACGGCCGCCGAGCTCACTTGCGGCAACTGCGGCGCCGCCATGACCTTCCCATCCGGAGCCAGCCGCATGGCCTGCCCCTACTGCAAGGTCGACGTCGAGCGGGTGGGGGTCCTCTAGGCGAGCTTGATCGACGCGCTGCCGGCGCCCGCCCGCCAGTGCAAGGCCGACGTGGAGCTCCCCATCATCGTCAGCACTTCGTCAGACACCGGTCAGCATTTCGTCAGGACTTGCACCCATAGTGACCTCGTCGGACATATGAACCAGCTGGGGCATCTCGGCCCCGCAACGAGCTAGAGGGGGGCAGCGGGATGGCAGTGACGGCGCAGACGCAGGCCGTGCTGCCGCTCGAGCCGCCGACCTGGGCCACTCGCCCAACCATCCCCCGGCATCGTCGGCGCTGGTCGTTGGCGGCGGCTGGCCTGGCGGGCGTCGGCGTCCTGGTGGCGACCATCGTGGTCGCCACCGCGAGCGGTGGCGCCGTGAGTGGTGACCCCACCCGAGGCCGCGGCACCGTCGCCGCGTCTACCGACGTGAGCGCCCTCGGGCGCGAGTACGGGTCCCTCCTCGACCGGTACGAGAACGCTGAGCGGGTGTGGAGGACGCAGGCGAACAAGATGGTCGCCGCATCGACCGGTTCGGCCGCCGCGGCCGAGGCCCTGATCCCACCGACCGTGCACTTCGCCGACACGGTCGATCAGGCCGATCACGACCTCGTACACCTTCCGTGGCCGCCCTCCATGCGGGCGGACGTGAACGCCCTCGAAGCCGGTCTGGCCACCGTCTCGGGCGACCTCAGGTCCATCGGCGGTCAGAGCGTCTCGTCGATGCCCGAGTGGCTCTCGAATGTGGTGGACAATGCGTCAGCATCGAGTACGGCGAGCCATCGGCTCATCGGCGATCTGGGCGGCACCGCGAGCAGATGACCATGGTCCTCGCCTTTGCCCCCTTCCTCGCCCGGGCGGGCGGAGGCATCGGTGGCGGCGGCGGCCACAGCAGCAGCAGCGGCGGCAGCCATTTCAGCAGCGGCGGTAGTCACACCTTCGTCGGTGGCAGCGGGTTGGGTGGCGGTGGTGGCGGTGGTGGCGGTGGTGGCGGTTTCGGCGTCCTGTTCATCCTCGTGCCCATCATCGTGCTCGTGCTCATCTTCGTCATCGTCGGCCACCGCAAGTCGAGACATCCGGC
>DASXYV010000198.1:0-7610 GCA_036502305.1 Acidimicrobiales bacterium | reverse complement strand
GATCTTCTACACCTCGGGCACGACCGGCAGTCCGAAGGGAGCCGTGGGGACCCACCGCAACATCTGCACGAACCTCATGAGCCTGTTCTTCGTGGCCATGCAGGGCGGCCTGCGTGCCGGCAGCGCGACTGGCGGTGGCGGCGGCCAGAACGCCTACCTGCTCAGCGTGCCCCTGTTCCACGCCACCGGCTGTCACTCGGTGCTCGTGGCCAACGCCGCCGCCGGGGGCAAGCTGGTCATCATGCGCCGCTGGGACCCCGAGCGGGCCCTGGAGCTCATCGAGCGCGAGCGCATCACGACCTTCGGCGGGGTGCCGGCGATGGTGTGGCAGGTGCTGGACTCGCCGGACTTCTCTCGCCGCGACACCTCGAGTGTCAGCAGCATCGGCTACGGCGGCGCGCCCGCCCCGCCCGAGCTGGTCCGGCGGATCAAAGCCCACTTCCCGACCGGTCATCCCTCGAACGGCTACGGCCTCACCGAGACCTCCTCCCTCACAACCATGAACAGCGGATCCGACTACGAGCGCAAGCCCGACAGCGTGGGCCCGCCCGTCCCCGTGGTCGACGTGAAGGTCGTCGGCGAGGACGGCGCCGCGTTGGCGGCCGGTGCGACCGGAGAGCTCTGGGTCAAGGGCCCCAACGTCGTGCGCGGCTACTGGGACAACCCAGAAGCGACGGCCGCCACCTTCACCGAGGGATGGCTGCACACCGGCGATGTGGCCGAGATCGACGACGAGGGGTTCGTGCACATCGTCGATCGGGCCAAGGACATGGTCATCCGAGGAGGCGAGAACGTCTACTCGGTCGAGGTCGAGTCCGTGCTCTTCGAGCACCCGGGGGTCACCGACGCCGCCGTCATCGGCATTCCCCACCAGGTCCTGGGCGAGGAGGTGGGTGCGGTGGTGCAGGTCCGGCCCGACAGCGACATCGGCGCTGAGGAGCTGCGCGAGTACGTGGCCGCCAGGCTGGCCGCCTTCAAGGTGCCGGTTCGGGTCTGGCTGCGTGACGAGCCGCTCCCCCGCAACCCCGCCGGCAAGGTGCTCAAGCGCGAGCTGCGGGAGGAGCTGGTCGACCAGGCGCCGGCGGAGGCCTAGCCGGCTCCGGGCTGGCGGGCCGGCTACTTGTTGGGCTGGGGCGTGAGGCGGAGATAGGACTTGAGCGCCTTCCAGCCCTTCGGGAAGCGCTTCTTGGCGTCCTCGTCGGAGATCGCCGGGGCGATGATGACGTCATCGCCGTCCTTCCAGTTGACCGGCGTGGAGACGCTGTAGCCGGCGGTCAGCTGGAGTGAGTCGAGCACCCGCAGCACCTCGTCGAAGTTGCGACCCGTGGACATCGGATAGACAAGGATGAGCTTGATCTTCTTGTCCGGCCCGATCACGTAGACGTTGCGCACCGTCTGGTTGTCCACAGGAGTGCGCTTGCCCTCGCTGCTCGCCTCCGCGGGCAGCATCCCATAGAGCTTCGAGACGGCAAGGTCAGAGTCGCCGATCACCGGATAGTTGGGCGCGGTCCCCTGCGTCTCTTTGATGTCGGCGGCCCACTTCGCATGGTCGGCCACCGGGTCGGCGGACAGTCCGATCACCTTTACCCCGCGGCGGTCGAACTCGGGCTTGATCTTGGCCATGTACCCGAGCTCGGTGGTGCACACGGGAGTGAAGTCCTTGGGGTGCGAGAACAGCACCGCCCAGCTGTCTCCCAGCCAATCGTGGAACTTGATCTCGCCCTCGGTCGTGTCGGCGGTGAAGTCGGGCGCAGAATCCCCGAGTTGAACGGCCATGGCCGCCTCCTTGTCGATCGCGGATATCGTCGATCCCAGATCTCGAACGCAACGACCCTACCTGGTCAGAGGACGAAAGTCGACCGGTCCGGTCACCTTTTCCGGCCCGGCCCGAACGAGCACCCTGGTGGCCGACTAGCTGATGCCTTGCCACATTTGCGTGACCTGCGGGGTCCAGCACGCCGACTCCGACGGCCCGCCCGAGCGGTGTCCCATCTGCGACGACGAACGCCAGTACGTCGGCTGGGGGGGCCAGCGGTGGACGTCGCTTCCGGAGCTGGCCGCCCGCGCCGGCAATCGACTGGACGAGCACGAGCCGGGTCTGACGTCGGTGCGTACCGAGCCAGCCTTCGCCATCGGCCAGCGCGCCTTCCTGCTCCAGACGCCGACGGGCAACCTGCTCTGGGACTGCGTCAGCCTGCTCGACGACCGCACCGTGGCGGCGATCGCCGACCGGGGTGGCGTCGACGCCATCGCCATCTCCCACCCACACTTCTACGGCAGCTGCGTCGAGTGGAGTCACGCCTTCGGCGGTGCCCCCATCTACATCCACCACGCCGACAGGGAGTGGGTGATGCGGCCCAGCCCGAGCGTCGTCCTGTGGGACGGCGAGTCGCACGAGCCGCTCCCTGGACTGACCCTGGTGCACCTCGCTGGTCACTTTGACGGCGCCGCCGCCGTCCACTGGCCCGCCGGCGCCGAGGGCAGGGGCGCCCTGCTCACGGGGGACACAATTCAGGTGGTGATGGACCGGCGCTTCGTAAGCTTCATGTGGAGCTATCCCAACCTCGTGCCGTTGAAGCCCCATGAGGTGGCGACGATCGTGTCCAGAGCGGAGCGGTACGAGTTCGACCGGATGTACGGCGCCTTCCAGGGCCGCACGGTTCGAACCGACGCCGCCGCCGCGCTGCGTCGCTCCGCGGCCCGGTACCTGGGCCAGGTGACCGCCCCGCCGGGAGGCCAGGCCACCCGGCCGACAGGCGGGGTGGGCGGGTGAAGATCCTCTCCCTGCTCCCCTCGGCGACCGAGATCGTCTACGCCCTGGGTCTCGAGGACCAGCTGGTCGGGGTGACCTGCGAGTGCGACTTCCCGCCCCAGGCGGCGACGAAGCCCGTGATGTCACGAACCGTGCTCTCCCTCGACGACGCCACGGGGCCCGGCGAGATCGACCGTCTGGTGGCCGAGCAGGTGGACCAGGGCTCCCCCCTGTACTCGATCGACGCCGAGGCCGTCGCCAGGGCCCAACCGGACCTGATCCTGTCCCAGGATCTCTGTCGGGTCTGCGCGGTGCCGTCCGGGCAGGTGGAGGACGCCCTGGCGACCATGGGGTGCCGTGCCGACGTCCTGTCCCTCGACCCCTCGACCCTGGGCGAGATCCTGGACGGCATCAGCGAGGTCGGCGCCCGGACTGGGCGGGGCGACGAGGCCCGAGAGCTCGTCGCTCGCCTGCGGGCGCGGGTCGCCCGGGTCGAGACCGCCACCCGTGACCTGCCCCGACCGGCCACGCTCACCCTCGAGTGGCTGGACCCGCCGTTCGTCGGTGGCCCCTGGGTGCCCGAGATGGTCGAGCGGGCCGGTGGCCGGGCGCTGGCCGCCGACGCCGGCCAGCCGTCCCGCCGGCTCGACTGGCACGAGGTGGGCGCCGCCCGACCCGAGGTGGTCGTGTTCATCCCCTGCGGCTACGGCCTGGACCAGGCACTGGCTCAGGCCGGAGAGCTCGTCACCCGGCCAGAGGTCGCGGCCAGCCCGGCGGGGCGAGCCGGACGGGTGCTGGCCGCCGACGCCTCCTCGTACTTCTCGCGTCCCGGCCCTCGGATCGTCAGCGGGCTCGAGGCTCTGGCGTGGGCGCTGCACCCCGAGGCGGTTCCTCCTCCGCCGCCGGGGACAATGGCCCTGGTCGAAGGTTGAGCCACCACGCCAGCCCGGCCACGACCAGGATCGCCGCCACCGTCCAGCCGAGCACGATCGTGGTCACGCCCACGAACTTGAGGCCGCTGAGAAACAGGACCACAGCCAGCACGGGCCGGATGAGGCGGTCGGGAGCCCGACTCGAGAACCGGGCCCCGACGTAGACACCGGGCAGGCTCCCGATGATCAGCGAGGTGGTCAACCCCAGCTTGACGTCGCCGAAGATGAGATGGCCGAGGGCCGCCGAGGCGACGAGCGGAATGGCCTGGACCAGATCGGTGCCCACCAGGACCGAGAGTGACAGCGTCGGGTACAGGACGAGCAGCAGCACGATCATCAGCGAGCCGGACCCCACCGAGGTCATCCCGACCATCAGCCCGCCGAGGACACCGATCGCCAGGGTCGCGACGGGCCGGAGGGCGATTCGATCGGGTCGGCGAGCAGCGTCGCCCTGACCTCCGGTACGGCTCGGCTGCCGCCTACGAAGGGCCGGAAGCAGTCCCTTGATCACGATGGCGGCGGTGGCGACGAGCAGGGCGGTCCCCAGCAGGACCGTAAGCGCGTCCTGGACACCGCTGGCCTTCCCGAGGGCCTTGGCGACGAGCACACCCGCGAACGCGGCGGGCACCGACCCGGCGGCCAGCCAGCGAACGAGCCTGGCGTCGACGGTCCCACGACGCAGGTGGACGAGGCCGCCGACCGGCTTCATCACGGCGGCCGAGACCAGGTCGCTGGAGATGGCGGCGAGGGGTTGGATGCCGAACAGCAGCACCAGGATCGGGGTCATGAGGGCGCCGCCGCCCATGCCGGTGGTACCGACGAGGAACCCGACGACCAAGCTGGCGACGACGACCAGTGGATCGATGTGCACGCTGCCCCCAGAGCCCGGCCACCCCTCCCGCGAGACCCCTTCCCGCGGAGACCCGGCCCAGTAGTTGACCTTGTCGATCAGGCTAGTAGAGAAATTGGGCCGGTTGGAACGCCTCCCCGCCCGCGCCCGGTTCGCCTGGTCGCGGCCCGACAGCCGCGGTGGCGACCGTCAGTGGGAGATCCAGGCCTCCGGGTCGCCCGCGAGGTCCCGAACCGTCTTGGGCAGAGCCCCCCCGGTCACATCGGCGACCGTGACCTCCTCCAGCACAGCCCGGAGGTTGGCCCGCACGGCGATCCAGACCTCGCTGAGGGCCTCGGCTGGACCGGTGTAGCGCAGATCCTCCGGCTGGGTGTCCCCCACCTGAGCGAGCGGGCCCTCGACAGCGCGGATGATGTCGGCCAATGGCAGGGCGTCGGGCGGACGGGCCAGCCGATAGCCGCCCTCCGATCCGCGCTGGCTGTCCACGATGCCCGCCCGCTTCAGGTCCTGGAGGATGTTGAGCAGAAACCGCAAGGGGATCCCCTGGGCGGCAGCCAGCTGCTCGCCTTTGGCCGGGGTGCTGTCGGCGAGGGACCCCAGCTCGACGACCGCCCTGATCGCGTAGTCAGCCTTCGCCGAGATGCGCACGGAGCCATTCTGACCGCCTCGGGGTGGTCCCGCGGGGTGGTCCCGCGTTGACAGGACGCCGGCGCTCGGGTGACGAACTAGTTAGAAGTAGCTATTCGTCACACACGGCCGGGACGGGCCTACGGGAACGAGGCACCGACCCACGCCACGTACCAGGAAAGGAGCGAGCATGCCTGCGGTGCACAGCGCTCACGTCCACCTCAACATCTCCGCCGACGAGCCCGCACCGGTGACCGTCGCCGCCCACGACTTCCACAACGGCGGCCGCATCCCCACCGGCGACGTGCTCCTGGTCATGCACGAGCGCCTCGGGCTCGGCGTCACCCTGAGCGGCACACCCGACGACCTCGTCGCCTACCTCGAGTCGAGCATCGCCGCCATCCGGGCCACCCGGATGCCCCTGGCCCCGGTGGCCTGAGCCACCCGGGACCGCTCCGCAGGAGCGGCGAAGACCGGTCCCGGCCGGAGCCGCTCCCTGGCACCCGCGACTGGCACCACAATGGTCCGCCATGAGCGTCAGCGTCACCACTGACGGGCCGGTCGCCGTTGTCACCATCGACCGGCCCGAGGTCCGAAATGCCGTCGATGGCCCCACGGCCGTCGCCCTGGCCGATGCCTTCGCCGGCTTCGACGCCGACCCCAGTCTGGCCGTCGCCGTCCTGGCCGGGGCCGGCGGCACCTTCTGCGCGGGGGCCGACCTCAAGGCCCTGGCCTCGGGCGAACCCCGGCCCGTCTCGGTCTCCCCCGAGGGCAACGGGCCCATGGGTCCCACCCGGATGGAGCTCTCGAAGCCCGTCGTGGCGGCCGTGGAGGGCCATGCCGTCGCCGGTGGGTTCGAGCTGGCACTGTGGTGCGACCTGCGGGTCGCCGCCCGCGACGCGGTCTTCGGCGTCTACTGCCGCCGGTTCGGCGTACCCCTGATCGACCTGGGCACGGTGCGCCTGCCGCGGCTCATCGGTCACAGCCGAGCCATGGACCTCATCCTGACGGGTCGCGGCGTCGGGGGCGACGAGGCGATCCAGATGGGTCTGGTCAACCGCCTGAGCGAGCCCGGACAGGCCCTCCCGACCGCGACCGAGCTGGCCCACCAGCTGGCTGGACTGCCGCAGCAGTGTCTGCGCAGCGACCGCCGGTCCGCCTATGAGCAGTGGGGGATGAGCGAGCACGAGGCCATGGTCAACGAGGTCCGCCGCGGCCTGGCCACGATCCGGTCGGGCGAGACGCTCACCGGGGCCCAGCGCTTCGCCGCCGGCGAGGGCAGGCACGGCTCGCCCTGACCGCTGGCCCGGATTGTGACCTTTGTCATGCTCCGTGAGCTGGGCCTGCTCGGACCCCGAAGTTGCAGTTCGATGAACATGACCGCGTAGAGTGGGGCAACTCACGAATGCAGTCGCGCGCCTCGGCTGGGGGAAGCGAGGAGCGGCTCGAGCCTGATCTGCGTCCTTGGCCTTGCCGGGGAACGCATCACGGCCGGGTGCGCTACAGCCCATCACCATCGCTGTGGATCGCGCGCACGCCCAGGGCTCAGCTCGGCCACCCGGCTGACCCGACGACAACCCGACGCCCGACCCGACGAACCCGACCCAACGAAAGGAGCCGCCACCGAAGGACCACCGAACAGGGTCACGTCCGTCCGCACCTCGTACGGACCGCGTAACCGTCCCGAGCCGGCCAACGAGCGGCTCGCGAGTCGAATGCGAATCGACGGGCTGCCCGCATTCCCAGGCCACACCTGAAGCCCTCCGGGCTCACCGTGACTTCAAGGAGGCGCAAGATGCGCAAGCAGCGGCCATCCGCATCCTTCTCGCTACCAATGGTCCTCGCGAGCTCCGTGCTCGCCCTCTCCGCCCTCGGCGTCCAGCTCTCCCAGTCTTCTTCCGCTGGGTCGACGGCGGCCAGCAAGTCCAGCCGAAAGAGCACCGCCAGCGCGGGGGCCGTCTCAGCGGTCCCGTCCGACTACACCGAGGCGATGTCGACGCTCACGGCCGACCAGCCGACGCCGCCACCGCCGACACCTCCCCCTCCACCTCCACCGCCGCCGCCCCCCGCGCCCGCACCGTCCGTCCCACGGCCGCCACCACCTCCCCCCCAGCCGAAGGCGGTAGCCACCAACAGTGGCTCCTCAGTCGCCGGGGGCGTCTGGGCCCAGCTCCGCCAGTGCGAGTCTGGCGGGAACTACCAGGACAACACCGGTAACGGCTTCTACGGGGCCTACCAGTTCGACCAGGGCACCTGGAACGGGCTCGGCTATCCCGGCCGTCCCGATCAGGCACCTCCGGCCATGCAAGACCAAGCGGCCAAGCAGCTGCAGGCCAGCCGCGGCTGGGAGCCGTGGCCATCGTGCAGTCGCAAGCTCGGTCTGAGCTGACACCTCCCTGAGGGCGGTCGTGGGTCAGCTCGCGAGCTGCTCACGACCGCCCCCGGTGTC
>DASXYV010000197.1:0-2587 GCA_036502305.1 Acidimicrobiales bacterium | reverse complement strand
CAGGGCCCAGCTCAAGGCGGCGGATCGCTCGGGGGCGGAGGTGGCGCTCATCGTCGGTCCGGACGAGGCGGCGGCCGGCACCGTGACCGTGCACTGGTTGCGGTCGGAGCGTGACGAGGAGAAGGTGCCCCGCCACGAGGTCGCCAAGGCCGTGCGGGACGCGCTCGAGCGCGTGCGATCGTGAGCACGGCGGGAGATTCCTCCGGCCGGCCTCCCGGGCCGCCTGCCGCGGGGATGCGGTCCGACTACTGCGGGATGCTGCGGGCGTCGGACGCCGGCCGGTCCGTGCGCCTCTGCGGCTGGGTGGCAAGCCGCCGCGAGCACGGTGAGCACCTCGCCTTCGTGGACCTGCGTGACCACACCGGCGTCGTGCAGTGCGTCGTCGACCACGCCCATGACCTGCGATCGGAGTACGTCGTTGCCGTGGCCGGTACCGTGCGCCTCCGGCCCGAGGGCACGGTCAACCCAGCGCTGGCAACCGGTGAGGTGGAGGTCGGCGACTGCCAGGTCGAGATCCTCGCCACCGCCGATCCGCCCCCGTTCCCGGTCACCGACCGCATCGACGCCGACGAGTCCCTCCGGCTCCGCCATCGGTACGTGGACCTGCGGCGCGACCGGATGCAGGCCAACCTGCGCCTGCGGGCCCGCGTCAACGCCGCCATCCGAGCGGCGATGCAGCGCCAGGGCTTCGCCGAGGTGGAGACTCCATTGCTGTGGACCCCGACGCCCGAGGGGTCCCGGGAGTTCGCCGTGCCGTCACGCCGCCAGCCCGGTTCGTTCTACGTCCTGCCGCAGAGCCCCCAGATCGCCAAGCAGCTCCTCATGGTCGGGGGGTTCGACCGCTACTACCAGCTGGCGCGCTGCATGCGGGACGAGGACCTGCGGGCCGATCGTCAGTTCGAGTTCACCCAGCTCGACCTCGAGGCCTCGTTCGTGGGCCAGGACGACGTGATCGGCTTTGTCTCCGAGGCCGTCCTGGAGGCCGACGACGCGGCTACGGGGCGTACGCCGCCGTCGATGGAGCGCATGACGTGGGCCGAGTCCATGGAC
Organism: Acidimicrobiales bacterium; assembly: GCA_036502305.1. Lineage (GTDB taxonomy): Bacteria > Actinomycetota > Acidimicrobiia > Acidimicrobiales > AC-9 > AC-9. Next base: position 1,537 of record DASXYV010000197.1, on the reverse strand, counting down.
CGGTTCGGGACCGACAAGCCCGACCTGCGCTTCGGTATGGAGCTGGTGGATCTCACCGCCGTGCTCGCCAGCACCGAGCTCAAGGCGCTCCGGGCCCCGTCGGTCAAGGCGCTCCGGATGGCCGGCCAGGGCGGGCTCAGCCGGTCGCGGCTCGACGCCCTGGTGGACCGGGCCAAGGGGCTTGGGGCCAAGGGGCTGGTCTGGGCCCGGGTGACGCCTGGTGCCGATGGTGGGTCGGGCCCGATCCTCGAGTCGCCGGTCGCTCGGTTCCTGAGCGAGGACGAGCAGGCTGGCATCATCGCCGCCGCGGACGCCGAGCCCGGCGACCTGGTGCTGGCCGTGGCCGACGAGCACGGTCCGGCCTGCTCGGTGATGGGACAGCTCCGGCTCGATCTCGGGCGGCCGCCCGTCGGGGAGCGCGCGCCACGGTACGTGTGGATCGTCGACTTCCCGTTGTTCGACGGGATCGGCGACGACGGCCGGCCGGAGGCCGCCCATCATCCCTTCACCATGCCGAACCCGGACGACCTGTCACTGCTCGAGTCGGACCCGATGCGCGTCCGATCGCTCGCCTACGACCTCGTGCTCGACGGGTGGGAGCTGGGCTCGGGCAGCATCCGCGTCCACCGGGGCGACGTGCAGCGGCGCATCTTCGTCGCCCTCGGCATCAGTGACGAGCAGGCCGAGTCGCGGTTCGGGTTTCTGCTGGATGCCCTCCGGTACGGGGCGCCGCCGCACGGGGGCTTCGCCATGGGGATCGACCGGTTCGTCGCCGTCCTCGCCGGGCAGGAGAACATCCGCGAGGTCATCGCCTACCCGAAGACCCAGTCCGGTCTCGACCCGATGACCGGGGCGCCCAAGCCACTCGACCCCTCGTTGCTGGCCGAGCTGGGCATCCGCGTCGTGCCCCGCAAGCAATGACGCCGAGCGCACGGCCGGCCCGGGAGGGCGGCCCGAGGACAGAGCCGGGTCTGTTCGACGCCGCGCTCGAGGAGCGACTTGCCCGCCAGGCGCCGCTGGCTGCCCGCCTGCGGCCGCGCACCCTCGACGAAGTGGTCGGCCAGGATCACCTCTTGCGCCCGGGCGCCCCGCTCCGAGCCCTGATCGAGACCGACCGCCTCTCCTCGATCATCCTGTGGGGTCCGCCCGGGACCGGGAAGACCACGCTCGCCCGGCTGGTCGCCGAGAGCAGTGCGAAAGCGTTCGTACCGCTGTCGGCCGTGACCGCTGGGGTCAAGGACGTCCGAGAGGTCATCGACGCCGCCCGCCGCCGGCTGGCCGAGCAGGGGCAAGGGACGATCCTGTTCCTGGACGAGGTGCACCGGTTCAACAAGGCCCAGCAGGATGCCCTGCTGCCGTCGGTCGAGGACGGGACGCTGGTCCTGATCGGGGCGACCACCGAGAATCCGTTCTTCGAGGTGAACGCGCCCCTGATGAGTCGCTCGAGCCTGTTCCGTCTGGATGAGCTCGGGCCCGACCACCTGCGCGAGATCGTGCGCCGGGCGGTCACCCGCGAGGCCGCCGAGGCGGATGACGA
>DASXYV010000196.1:0-7121 GCA_036502305.1 Acidimicrobiales bacterium | reverse complement strand
CTCCGGAATGGCCACGACCGCGCCTGGCGCGCCGAGCACGTCGACGAGCGCGTCCTCATGGCGGAGCAGTCCAGGCAGCGAGCGCAGGCTCACCGGGTCAGGGTACCGGCGGCACCAACCACGGCCGGCGGCGGGGTCGGGGCGTTCAGGCGTCTTCGCGGCGGCTGTTGAATCGGCGCATGGCCGCGTCGACGCCCTCGGCGAGGATCACCTCCACGGCGTCCGCCGCCTCCTCCACGGCGACGTCCAGCTCGGCCTGCTCCGCCCTCCGGGGCGGGCCGAGGACGTGATCGGCGCCTTCACGACGTCCGGGCGGCTTCCCGATCCCGATGCGCACCCGGGTGAAGCCGGCATCGTGGAGGTGGGCCTGGATCGACCGGAGGCCGTTGTGGCCCGCCGTGCCCCCGCCCAGCTTGACCCTGATCCGGCCGACGGGCAGGTCGAGCTCGTCGTGGACGACGACCAGCCGCCCCAGGTCGTGCACGCCGTACCGGCGAACGAGGCCCGCGACCGCCACGCCCGACTCGTTCACGTAGGTCTGGGGGAAGGCGAGCGCCAGCCGCCGGCCGTCGACCCGGACCTCGGCGGTGAGCGACCGTGCGCCGCGGGTCAGCCGCAGGCGGCCGCCGTGACGCTCGGCCAGGAGGGACACCACATCCGCACCCAGGTTGTGCCGGGTGTGGCCGAACTCGGAGCCGGGATTGCCGAGCCCCACCGCCAGGAGGTCGGCGGGGGTGCCGGTCCGGGGACGCAGCAGGGCCTAGCCCTCGCCGCCCTGCTCGCCCTCGGTCTTGCCCCCCTCGCCGCCCGAGGCGGCCCCTTCGCCGGCGGCCTCGCCCGCGGCTTCGCCCTCTCCCTCGACCGCTGCCTCGGCACCCTCCTCGGCGACCGCCTCCTCGCCCTCGGGGACGAGGTCGGCCTCGCTCACCTGCGGCGCCTGGCCGACCACCACGGGGGCCTCGGGATCCACCTCGGTCGTCACCCCACCGGGCAGTCCGAGCTCGGCCACCCGGATGGTCTGGCCGATCGTCAGCCCGCTGATGTCGACCTCGACGATGTTGGGGATCCGGCCGGGGATGGCGTCAACGGCGATGTTGAACAGCTGGTGGTCCACGTGGCCATCGTCGCGATGGATCAGGACTGCCTCGCCGACGAGGACGATGGGCACCTCGGCCGTCACGACCTCGTCCCGGCGCACGATCTGGAAGTCGACATGGGCCACCGTGCCCCGCACGGGGTGGCGCTGCACCACCTTGGCCATGGTCAGGTGGGTCGAGCCGTCCACCTTCAGCGCCAGCAGGGCGTTGAGTCCCGCGTCGGTGGTCAAGGCGGCCCTCAGGTCTTTGGCATCGACCGCGACCGGCATCGGGTCGACGCCGTGTCCGTAGACGACGGCGGGAACCCTGCCGGCCGACCGGAGGCGACGGGACTGCGCCGAGCCGACAGGTCGGCCCGCTTCGGCGGCAATGGGGATCTCAGCCATACGAACGCGCTCCTACCCGGGAAAAGGTGCACCGGGCAGCCGCGAGTCTAGGCCATGGGCGGTCGGCGCAGCACCAGCGCCGCCCGGGCCCCGGCTACGCCTGGTTCTCTCCCCCGAAGATCTCCGACACCGAGGTGTCCTCGAACACGGCGTCGATGGCGTCGGCGACGATCTTGGCCACCGAGAGGACCTCGATCTTGTCGATCCGGCGATCCTCGGTCAGGGGAAGGGTGTTGGTCACGATCACTCGGGCCAGCGGCGAGGCCTTGAGCCGGTCGAGAGCGGGGTCCGACAGCACAGCGTGGGTCGCCATGGCCCAGACCTCCGCCGCCCCGCGGTCGACGAGCAGCTCGGCGGCGGCACACACCGTGCCCGCGGTGTCGATGATGTCGTCGATGAGCACGCAGCGACGCCCGGCGACCGGACCCACCACGTCCATCGCCTCGACCTCGTTGGCCGTCTCCTTGGCCCGCCGCTTGCGCACCATGGCCAGGTCGCCGTCGAGGTGCTGGGCGAACCGCTCCGCCACCTTCACCCGCCCGGCGTCGGGCGCCACGACCACCATGCCGGCCGTTCCCTCCCGGCGGAGGTAGCCGGTCAGCACGGGCATCGCCGTGAGATGGTCGACCGGTCCGTCGAAGAACCCCTGGATCTGACCGGAGTGCAGGTCGACGCTCACCACCCGGTCGACACCGGCCACCCGCAGCATGTCGGCGACCAGCTTGGCGGTGATCGGCTCCCGACCGGACGCCTTGCGGTCCTGGCGGGAGTAGCCGTAGTAGGGGCACACGGCGGTGATGCGCTTCGCCGACGCCCGCTTGGCGGCGTCGATCATGATCAGCTGCTCGACGATCGAGTCGTTGACCGGTCCGCAGTGGGTCTGGATGATGAAGACGTCGGTGCCTCGCACCGACTCGCCGAAGCGACAGTGGATCTCGCCGTCGGCGAACTCCAGCAGGTTCGCCTCGCCCAGCTCCATGCCGAGATGCGTGGCGATCTCCTCCGCCAACGCCAGATGTGAACGACCGGCGTAGAGCTGCAGACGCTTCCTCGGTACCAACTCCATCAGATCAGCCCCCGTCTTCGTCTCCCCCGCCCCGGAAGAATGGCCCGGTGAGCATGCCCGGCGCCACCCGGCAGCCGGGCTCCAGCACAGCGTAGGGCCCCACCCGGGCGTCGGCGCCGACATCGGCCTGTCGGGCCACGCTGTGCTCCACGATGGCGCCGTCGCCGACGCGACAGTCCACCAGGCGCGTGTCGGGCCCGATGAGGGCGCCGGTCGCGACGGCCGTCGACCCCTGCAGGATGGTGCCCGGGAAGAGCGTGACGTCGGGCGCGAGCTCGACCGAGGCGTCGACATAGGTGCGCTCGGGATCGTGCATGGTCACGCCCCGGCGCATCCAGCGCTCGTTGGTGCGGTCGCGCAGCTCGGCCTCGGCCACGGCCAGCTGGGCCCGGTCGTTCACGCCTGCTGCTTCCATAGGGTCGGCCACCACAAGCGACGAGATCTGGTAGCCGGCGTCGTGCAGCACGGCGACCGCGTCGGTCAGGTAGTACTCGCCGTTGGCGTTCTCGGGGCTCAGGCGGCGCAGGGCCGGGGCCAGCACGCTGCGGCGGAAGCAGTAGACCGACGTGTTCACCTCGTCGATCGCCCGCTCTTCCTCGGTGGCGTCGCCTTCCTCGACCACACGCGCGATCCGGCCGTCCTTGTCCCTTACGAGGCGTCCGTAGCCCGTGGGGTCCCCCAGGCGGGCCACGAGCAGGCTGGCCGCGGCGTCACTGGCCCGATGGGTCCGGACGAGGGCGGCCAGCGTGGGAGGCCGGAGCAGTGGCGCGTCACCCGGAAGGACGACCACGTCTCCGTCCTCCTGCTCGTCGTCGGGGTTGTCCGGAAAGCCCGTCAGGCCCACCGCCGCGGCGTCACCCGTGCCCCGCTGCACGTGCTGCTCCACGAACTCCACGCTGAACGCCGGGGGAGCGCCTTCCTGGACAGCCTTGGTCACACCCTCGGCCCCGTGGCCCACGACCACGACCACCCGCTGGATCGGAAGCTCAGCCAGGGCATCGAGGACATGGAGCACCATGGGGCGCCCGCACAGGAGGTGGAGGGGCTTGGGCTGGGCTGACCGCATCCGCGTGCCCTCACCAGCGGCCAGCACCAGGGCCGACAGGGGACGGGACCCTTTCGACGATCTCATCGGCTCACCTCCTCGCGCCCTCCAAGACCGTAACGGGCACCGGCGCCCACTCCTGCAGGCTACGCCCGCCGTCTCGGAGGGAGGGGGACGTGTGGTCACCGGTAGTGTCATCGCCCCTGCGTAGCCTGGACCGTCAGTGGCACTCGGCGCGTACCCCGGCTCCTTCAATCCCCCGACCGTCGCCCACCTCGCCATCGCTGAGGCGGCGTGGCGCCAGTGCGGCCTCGAGCGGGTTGACCTCGTCGTGTCCCGGTCGCCGCTGGGCAAGGGGCCGGACGACCTGGCGCGGCTCGAAGACCGGATGGCCGTGCTGGAGGCGATGGCGGCGCGCCGGCCGTGGCTCGGTGTCCGGGCGACCGACGCCCGCCTGCTGGCCGACGTGGCCGACGGCTACGACGTGCTGATCGTGGGCGGCGACAAGTGGGCCCAGCTCGTCGACCCCGTCTGGTACGGAGGGTCGGAGGCGGCGCGCGACGAGGCGCTGGCGCGCATTCGTCGGATCGTCGTGGCGCCGCGCCGCGCCCACGACCTCGCCGGCCGTGAGGTGCTCGATCTGGGCGACGTCCATCTCGACGTCTCGGCGACAGAGGCCAGGGCCGGTCGGACCGACTGGATGGCCCCCGAGGCGGCGGAGTTCGACGAGCTCACAGGAGCGTGGACCGACCGCGAGCGCTACCGGCGCTGGATCCAGGCCGGCGCCGGGACCAGCGCCGGTGTCGAAGAACGCGCATGAACACCTCCACCGCGCGTGGGCAGCTGCTCGAGGAGCGCATCGGCGACCACTTCGCCGCCCACGGCTACCTCGTCCGCCGCAACGCCTTTCTGGACGGCAGGTCGGGAGGCAGGCACGAGGTCGATGTGCTGGCCGAGAAGTCTGACCCGCTGACGACGTTTCGGCTCGCCGTCGAGTGCAAGGCGTGGGAGGCACCCATCGAGAAGGAAGTGGTGTCGAAGCTGAGCTACGTCCTTACCGACCTGGGCCTCAACAAGGGCATCATCGTCGCGCTCAACGGCTGGCGCGTCGGTGCCGAGCAGGCCGCGGTCGAACTCGGGATCGACTTGTGGGGACCGGCCGAGCTGCAGGGGCTGCTCGGGGACGCGGTCGTGCGCCAGCTCGACGTGGGAACGCCGGCCCGCTTGGCGCGCGGCTACAAGTTCGCCGCGCCCGAGGAGCGGGCGCTGACCCGGGCGCGCCTACAGGGAAAGGGCCGGCTCGGCATCCGTACAGTGGAGCAGCTCGTCTGGTTCAATCCGGTGTGGGTTCCCACCTACCTCGTCGACCTGAGCATCACCTCGATGGACGTCCGCTGGGGCAGGGAGCGCTTCGTCACCACCAGCGTCACGAACAGCTACGAGGCCGTGTCCGGCACCTTTCTGGGAGCGGCGTCGACCGCGCACGGCGAGGTCGTCGACATCGACCTGTCCGGTGGTGCCATCAAGCCAGGGGTGCGGGACTCCAGGGTGGCGAGCGAGATCCGCCGCGCCTTCGAGCGGTGGGACGAGGTGCAGCAGGATGCCGCCAAGCTCCGCCACGCCGCAGTACTCGAGGCCCTCGGCGTCACGGTGCCATGCCGGCGCGTGACGGTGGACGACTGCTCCTTGGTGTACGCGCCCATCTATGCCGGTTGGCTGCGTACTGCCACCCATGACCGCGTCGTCGCCGTCGACGGCGTCTCGGGGGCCCTGTCGGAACGGATGTCAGCGGTCCTCACGTCGCACATCAGCCACGTGCGGAGCTCGCTGCTCGACGACACGTCGAGCTGATCCAGCGCCTCGGGGCTCGGGCACCCCGACGGGGTCCGGTACGGGCACGCCGCCGGCTGGAGCGGCCGGCGCTGCTCAGCGCTTGACCCGCACGCAGAGGAGGGCGATGTCGTCGGCCCGCTGGTCCTCGCCCAGCATGGAGGCGAGGACCATGTTGATGAGCTGTCGAGGGTCGCCCTGTGACTGGGCCGCCGCCAGCTGGCTCAGGCGATCGAGACCCTCGCTCACCAGCCCGCCGCGCTCCTGAATAAGACCGTCGGTGTAGAAGAGGACCGTCGAGTCGGGACCGAGCTCGATCTCGCCCTCCGAATAGGTGAGGCCCCCCATGGCTCCCACCAGCACCGAGCTCGGTTCCTCGAGGTAGGTCGACGTCGGCCCTGGCCCGATGACCAGCGGGGGCAGATGCCCGGCGTTGCTCCAGCAGAGGCGGCGCGTCGCCGGCTCGTAGATGCCGTAGATCAGTGTCGCCATCTGGTCGGCTTCGAGACCCCGCGCCAGCTCGTCCACGTAGTTGACCACCGCTGCGGGTCGGCTGCCCGTCCAGGCGTAAGCCCTCACGGCGGTGCGCAGCGACGCCATGATGCTCGACGCCCGCAGGTCGTGGCCGATCACGTCGCCGATGACCAGACCCACGCGACCGTCGGAGAAGGGGATCACGTCGTACCAGTCCCCGCCGACGTCAGTACCCGCGGCCGGTAGGTACCGGGCGGCCACATCGAGGCCGTGGACGGTCGCCAGCCGCTCGGGAACGAGGACCTGCTCGAAGGCCTTGGCCACGTGGCGTGCTCGCTGGTAGAGCTGTGCGTTCTCGACGGCGAGGCCGGCCTTCCGCCCGAGGTCGATGGCCACGGCCAGGTCGGCGTCGTCGAGGCGCCGGCCCGACTCGGCCGACACGACCGTGAAGGCGCCCAGCACCCGAGCCCTCCCGCGCAGTGGCACCACGATGGCCGACCCGATGCCCAGGGCACGGAAGATCTCGAGCTGCTCGGAGTTGGCTGCGCTGCTGGCGAGGAGCTCGTCGGTGACGGCCCGGAACAGCCGCGGCTCCCCACCCTTCAGCACCGCAGCCACGGGCGAGGTGCTCGCCAGCCCGGGCGAGGCGTCCAGATCGCTCTCCACCAACGCCGTTCCGACCGGATCGCGATGGGCGGCGGCGGCCGTGCGCACGGCACCCGCTTCGTCCATGACGTGGACACCGCACCAGTCCCCCAACACTGGTACCACGAGCCGGGCCAGCCGATAGAGCGCAGTGTCGGGATCCAGCGTCTCGGTCAGCACCGTGCTGGCCTCGGCCAGCAGGGCCAGCCGGGCCAGCAGGGCGTCCTTGTCCGGCTCGCCTCCCACCATCTCGTCGATTCGCTCCCCGCCGCCGTCGAGACGGCCCACGTCGGCCATCTCTTAACATCTTCGAGATCGGCGGCGTTTGTCCTGCTCGCCGGGGACACCTGTACCGCCATGTGCTGGGTTAACCCTCCCACGCGCTGGGTAGATTCATGGCAGCTGGCAAGTGGGCACTGGGGGTTGGGTGGGCCAAGCCGAGGGGCCTCGGCTTGGCCACCCAACGGAGCCCCGGTCGGGTGTGGTGAGCAGCCGGTCTCGATTTCACCTGGATAGGTGACCCCTCGTCCCCTTCACTTCGCGAGCCGACCCGTCTACCGTGAGACGCGACCGCGGCG
>DASXYV010000195.1:0-10555 GCA_036502305.1 Acidimicrobiales bacterium | reverse complement strand
CCCGACTGCATTCCAGTGCCGATGCGGCGCTGCCCACAACTAGATTGAGCCGACATGGACCCCCGGCCGCCCCCCGATCCCGCCAAGCTCCTGGCCTTCTGGATGGAGTGGGAGCGGGCCGAGACGCCGCCCGGGCGGGTCATGAGCAACCTCAAGACCGGCGGCCTGCGCGAGGTGTTGGAGGCGCTGGTCGAGGGCCACACGGTGGCCAGCTAGCCGCAGGTGGAGTCGGGCGAGCAGCTGATCCCCCGTCCCGCGGGAGCCCGCCCGGGCGCGCCGGCTCCCTGGGCGCAGGCGGGGCCCGACGCCAGGCGGGGCGTCACCATGGGGCGGGTGCGGTCAGGACTCCGCCTTGAAGACCCGACAACTCCCGAGACGGTGGCGAGGCTGGAGGCGGACCCGAAGGGCGAGGCCGGCGTGCTCGTCCCACTCTTCGAGGAGGCGGGGGAGACGAGGGTGATCCTGACCAGGCGGGCCGCCCACCTCCGCTCGCATACCGGCCAGGTGGCCTTCCCGGGGGGACGGCTGGAGCCGGGAGAGGGTGCGCTGGCCGGCGCCCTGCGGGAGGCCCACGAGGAGATCGGCCTCGACCCGGGCGAGGTCGAGGTGCTGGGGCAGCTGGCACCGCTGGCGACGGTGTCGAGCGGGTCGAGGATCACGCCGTTCGTCGGGGCGGTGGCGCGCCGTCCGCGCCTCTCACCCAACCCCGCCGAGGTGGCCCGCATCTTCGACGTCAGCCTGGCGGACCTGGTCAACGACGAGGTGTACCGCGAGGAGCGCTGGGACCTCCCAGGTCAAGACGACCGACCGATGCACTTCTTCGAGATCGACGGCGAGACGGTCTGGGGCGCCACGGCCCGCATCCTCACGGAGCTCCTGGAGCTGGTGGTCGGCGGGGGCTGAGGCGACCCCGAGAGCCGCTTGATCGGCACGGCGTCGCTGTAGCCTTGACCTTTCCCCCCGAGTTGTGAGGAGCGTAGATGGCTGAGGTCGAGATCGGCATCGGCAAGTCGGGTCGGCGGGCGTACGGGTTCGACGACATCGCCATCGTCCCGAGCCGGCGGACCCGCGATCCCGAGGACGTGGACATCTCCTGGGAGATCGACGCGTACCGGTTCGAGCTCCCGCTCATGGCGGCGGCCATGGACGGCGTGACGAGCCCCGCCCTCGCCGTGCAGGTGGGCCAGCTCGGTGGGACCGGTGTGCTCAACCTCGAGGGGCTGTGGACCCGGTACGAGGACCCCGAGCCACTGTTCGAGGAGATCTCCCGCCTCGACGACGAGAAGGCGACAGCCCGCATGCAGCAGATCTACACCGAGCCCATCAAGCCCGAGCTCGTCACGGCCCGTATCCGGGAGATCAAGAGCGCGGGGGTCGTGTCGTGCGCCGCCGTGACCCCGCAGCGGACGCGGAGCCTCGCGCCGGCCCTCCTGGAGGCCGAGCTCGACCTGCTCGTGATCCAGGGGACGGTGGTGTCGGCGGAGCACGTCTCCAAGTCCACCGAGCCGCTCAACCTCAAGCGCTTCATCCGTGAGTTCGACATCCCGGTGATCGTCGGAGGCTGCGCCTCCTACCAGGCGGCCCTGCACCTGATGCGCACCGGCGCGGTGGGCATCCTCGTCGGCGTGGGGCCGGGCAACGCCTGCACCAGCCGGGGCGTGCTCGGCGTCGGCGTACCCCAGGCCACGGCCATCGCCGACGGTGCCGGAGCCCGAATCCGCCACCTCGACGAGACCGGCGTGTACTGCCACGTCATCGCCGACGGCGGCATGAGCCGCGGCGGCGACGTGGCCAAGGCCATCGCCTGCGGCGCCGACGCGGTGATGCTCGGCTCACCGCTCGCGGCGGCCAACGAGGCGCCCGGCCGCGGCTACCACTGGGGCATGGCCACATTCCATCCGACCCTGCCGCGGGGAGCCAGGATCCGCACCGGCATGCGAGGGACGCTGAGCGAGATCCTCCTCGGACCGGCGCACGAGAACGACGGCCGCTTCAACCTCTTCGGCGCCCTGCGCACCTCGATGGCCACCACCGGCTACCAGACGGTCAAGGAGTTCCAGAAGGCCGAGGTCATGGTGGCGCCCGCCCTCCAGACCGAGGGCAAGGCGGCCCAGCGGTCCCAGGGCGTCGGTATGGGGCACCCTTGAGCTCGGCGGGTCCCCTCCCGGGCGACCCGGCCTTCGACACGGTCCTGGTCGTCGACTTCGGGGCCCAGTACGCCCAGCTGATCGCCCGGCGGGTGCGCGAGGCGCACGTCTACTCCGAGATCGTTCCCCACACCATGCCGGCGGCCGAGATGCTGGCCCGCCGGCCCAAGGCGATCATCCTCTCCGGCGGCCCCAAGTCGGTGCACGTCGAGTCGGCGCCCGCTATGGACCCCGACGTCTACCGCTCAGGGGTGCCGGTGCTCGGCATCTGCTACGGCGCCCAGCTGCTCGCCCATCAGCTCGGGGGCTCGGTGGCCCGCACCGGCCGGGGCGAATACGGGCGGACGCCGCTCACGCTGCAGGCGCCGTCGCTGCTGTTCGCCGACCAGCCCGGCGAGCAGGACGTGTGGATGAGCCACTTCGACGCCATTGCCAGCGCCCCTGACGGGTTCGCGGTCACGGCGCGCGCGCCCGACGCCCCCGTCGCCGCTCTCGAGGACGCCAGCCGGCAGCTGTACGGCGTGCAGTTCCACCCGGAGGTCGTCCATACCGAGCGGGGCCAGGAGATCCTCAAGCGCTTCCTCTACGACGTGTGCGGGTGTCGTCCCAGCTGGACCCGCACCTCGATCATCGAGGCATCGGTGGAGTCGATCCGGGCCCGGGTCGGCTCCCACCGCGTGCTGTGCGCGCTCTCCGGAGGCGTGGACTCGAGCGTCGCCGCCGCGCTCGTCCACAAGGCGATCGGCTCCCAGCTGACATGCGTGTACGTCGACACCGGGCTCATGCGGGCGGGAGAGTCCGAGCAGGTGGAGGAGACGTTCCGGGGACAGTTCCAGATCGACCTGGTGCGGGCCAAGGCTGCCGACCGCTTTCTCGAGGCGCTGGAGGGGGTGGTGGATCCCGAGGAGAAGCGAAAGGCGATCGGCGCCACCTTCATCAGGGTCTTCGAGGAGGTGGCGGGGGATGTCGACAACGCCCGGTTCCTCGTCCAGGGCACGCTGTACCCCGACGTCATCGAGTCGGGCACCGATGACGCGGCGAGGATCAAGTCCCACCACAACGTTGGCGGTCTGCCCGCCGAGATGAACCTCGAGCTCGTGGAGCCCCTGCGCGCCCTGTTCAAGGACGAGGTGCGGGCGGTGGGCGAGGAGCTCGGGCTGCCCGAGGAGATCGTGTGGCGTCAGCCCTTCCCGGGCCCCGGGCTGGCGGTGCGGATCGTCGGAGCCGTGACGCCCGAGCGCCTCGAGCTGCTGCGGGCGGCCGACGCCATCGTCGTCGAGGAGGTCAAGCGGGCCGGCCTGTACCGCAGCCTGTGGCAGAGCTTCGCCGTGCTGCCCGGCGTCCGCACCGTGGGCGTGATGGGTGACGAGCGGACCTACGCCTATCCGGTCGTCATCCGCGCCGTCACGTCCGACGACGCGATGACCGCGGACTGGGCCCGGCTTCCGTACGACCTCCTCGAGCGGCTGTCGACACGGATCATCAACGAGGTGGCAGGGGTGAACCGGGTGGCATTCGACGTGACCTCGAAGCCGCCCGGCACCATCGAGTGGGAGTGACCGCCGGTATGGTGGGCTCGAGATGAGCGAGGTGGCCGCGGCCGGACCGGATCGGCCAGGCGAGGACGAACTGCTGGCGGGCCTCAACCCCGCCCAGCGGCGCGCCGTGCTGCACGGCGACGGCCCGATGCTGGTGGTCGCCGGCGCCGGCTCGGGCAAGACGCGAGTGCTCACCCGTCGGATCGCTCATCTGGTGGCGGCGCGCGGGGTGTCGCCCTTCCGGCTGCTCGCCATCACCTTCACCAACAAGGCCGCCGACGAGATGCGCCATCGCGTCGGCGCCCTGGTCGGCCCCGTGGCCGAGCGGATGTGGGTGTCGACATTCCACTCGGCCTGCGTGCGCATCCTGCGTCGCCATGCCGACAAGCTGGGCTACCGCTCCTCGTTCACGATCTACGACCAGGCCGACGCCGTGCGGCTCACCGGCTACGTACTGCGCGATCTCGACCTCGACCCCAAGCGCTTCCCTCCTCGGGCCGTCCATGCCGCCATCAGCAACGCCAAGAACGAGATGCTCGACTTCGAGACCTACTCGGCGCGGGCGGAGAAGGTCTTCGAGCACCGGACGGCCGAGGTGTACCGCGACTACCAGCAGCGGCTCCTGGCGGCCAGCGCCATGGACTTCGACGACCTGCTCCTGGTCACGGTCAACCTGTTCCAGAGCCACCCCGAGGTGCTGTCGGAGTACCAGTCGCGGTTCTCCCACATCCTCGTGGACGAGTACCAGGACATCAACCGGACCCAGAACGAGCTGATCCTGCTGTTGGGCAAGGAGCACGGCAACGTCTTCGTGGTAGGGGACACGGACCAGAGCATCTACGGCTTCCGGGGGGCCGACATCCGTAACATCCTCGAGTTCGAGGAGGCCTTCCCCGACGCCACCGTCGTGCTGCTGGAGCAGAACTACCGGTCCACCCAGACCATCCTGGACGCGGCCAACGCGGTCATCTCCAACAACGTGATGCGCAAGCCCAAGGTCCTGCGGACCGAGCACCTGGGTGGCGAGCGGATCTCGTACTACCAGGCCGAGGACGAGCGGGACGAGGCGTTCTGGGTGGGCGAGGAGATGGCCCGCCTGCACTCCACCGGCCGATGCCGGTGGGGGGACGTGGCCGTGTTCTACCGCACCAACGCCCAGAGCCGCGCCATCGAAGAGGAGCTCGTCCGGCGCGCCGTTCCCTACGTCGTCATCGGCGGCCCCCGCTTCTACGACCGCCGCGAGGTGAAGGACGTCCTCGCCTATCTCAAGGTCCTGGTCAATCCCGATGATGAGGTCTCCTTCCGGCGCATCGTCAACGTCCCCCGCCGCGGGGTGGGAGACACCAGCGTCCGCCGCATCGAGGCGTGGGCCGCGTCCCACGGGACGACCTTCGGTGCCGCCCTCGCCGAGGCCGAGCGGGCGGGCGTCACCGGTAAGGCCGCCAGCGGGGTCCGCAGCCTGCTCCAGCTGCTCGAGCGCCTGCGGAGCGGCGCCGAAGGTGAGCTGTCCGGAGCCGACCCGGCGGTGGTGCTGGAGGCGGTGCTGGAGCTCACTGGCTACCGGGCTGAGCTGGAGGCCGAGCACAGCCTCGAAGCGGCGGGACGGCTCGAGAACGTGGCCGAGCTGGTCGGCGTCGCCAGCGAGCACGAGGACCTGGCCTCCTTCCTCGAAGGGGTGGCTCTCGTGAACGACGCCGACGACCTCGACGACGACGATTCCAGGGTCGCCCTGATGACCCTGCACACGGCCAAGGGCCTCGAGTTCCCGGCGGTGTTCATGGTCGGCATGGAGGAGGGGGTGTTCCCCCATCTGCGGGCCATGGGCGAGCCCGACGAGCTCGAGGAGGAGCGCCGCCTGTGCTACGTCGGGATGACGCGGGCCCGCGAGTACCTGTACCTGTCCCACGCCACCTGCCGCGGGCTGTGGGGCTCGGTCCAATGGAACCCTCCCAGCCGCTTTCTCAAGGAGGTCCCGGAGATGCTGCTGCGGACCGGGGCGAACGGTGCCACGAGAAACGGCGCCAACGGCGCCGGCCGGTCGGGAACCCGTGGCCGTGACGCACTGGTCGACGGGGCCCTCCGAGCCGGCCGGACCAGCCCGGCCCGGACCACGGGGGCGGAGCGGCTGGGCCTGAAGATCGGCGACGACGTCGTCCACGGCAAATGGGGAGAGGGCGTGGTCCTCGAGCTGCGCGGCGGCGGCGACAAGGCCGAGGCCACGATCCGGTTCCCGGGGATCGGCGAGAAGCAGCTCCTGCTGGCCTGGGCTCCGCTCAAGCGCGCCTGACCCCGACCGGCCTGAGTGGCCTGAACGCCTGGTTGGCCTGAACGCCGAAACCGCTGCCCGGCCCCGTTTGGTGGGGCCGCTCCGGGCGCTGCCTAGTATGCGGTGGATGAACAGGCCCTACCGCGTGATCGTGGCCAAGCCTGGCCTCGACGGGCACGACCGGGGGGCCAAGGTGATCGCCCGGGCCCTGCGCGACGCGGGCTTCGAGGTCATCTACACCGGCCTGCACCAGACACCCGAGCAGGTCGTCCAGGCCGTCATCGAGGAGGACGCGGACGCCGTCGGCCTGTCGCTGCTCTCGGGAGCGCACCTCACGCTCGTCCCGAAGATCATGGAGGCCCTCAGGTCCCACGGCGCCGGCGACGTGCTGGTGGTCTGCGGGGGCATCATCCCCGAGGCCGACATCCCCAAGCTCGCCGAGATCGGCGTGGCCAAGGTCTTCACCCCCGGCGCCCCGCTCCAGGACATCCTCGAGTGGCTGGCCGGGGAGCTCGATCGCCGGGAGGCGGCGACCGAGAGCAGCCAGACCTAGACCCGACGAGAGAGCCCGACAGGAGAGGCAGCCAGGTGGACCTGTTCGAGTACCAGGGCAAGCAGTACTTCGCCCGCTACGGCATCCCGGTGTCGCCGGGAGGCGTGGCCGACACGGCCGACCAGGCCGTGGTCGAGGCCGACCGGGTGGGGTACCCCGTCGTGGTCAAGGCCCAGGTCCAGGTGGGCGGGCGAGGGAAGGCCGGTGGCATCAAGCTGGCGGGTGATCCGGCCGAGGTCCGGCGCCACGCCGAGGCCATCCTCGGGATGGACATCAAGGGCCACGTGGTGCGCCGGCTCTGGATCGAGCACGCCTCGGACATCGCCAAGGAGTACTACGCCAGCTTCACGCTCGACCGCTCGGCGAAGCTCCACCTCGGGCTGGTCTCGAGTCGGGGCGGGGTCGACATCGAGGAGGTGGCGGCCGAGGAGCCCGACGCCATCGCCCGGCTCCACGTCGATCCCGTCGACGGGTTCACGGCCGAGGCGGCGGCCGACCTCGTGGGTCGGGCCGGGCTGGACCCGGAGGCGCGGGAAGGCGCCATCGACCTGCTGGTCAAGCTCTACCGCTGCTTCGTGGAAGGCGACGCCGACCTGGTGGAGGTCAACCCGCTGATCCTGACGCCCGACGGCCGGGTCCACGCCCTGGACGCCAAGGTGACCCTCGACGAGAGCGCCGCCTTCCGGCATCCGGAGTGGGCCGAGCTCACCAGCTTCCAGGAGCTCGACGACCGGGAGCGGCTGGCCCGGGAGAAGGGGCTCAACTACATCGGTCTCTCGGGGACGGTGGGCATCATCGCCAACGGCGCCGGACTGGCCATGAGCACCCTCGACGTGGTCAACCAGGTCGGGGGCTCGGCCGCCAACTTCCTCGATGTGGGCGGCGGGGCGAACGCCGATGTCATGGCCAACGCGCTAGAGGTCATCAACACCGACGACGCCGTGCGCTCGATCCTGATCAACATCTTCGGCGGCATCACCCGCGTGGACGAGGTGGCGAAGGGGATCGTCGAGGCCCTGGGCCGGGTCCAGCTGCGGGCGCCCATCGCCATGCGCCTCGACGGCACCAACGTCGCCGAGGGCCGGGCCCTGCTCGCCGACCACGAGTCAGATCGGCTCATCTCGCTGCCCACGATGCTCGACGCCGCCCGCAGGGCCGTGGAGCTCGCCGGTGGCCCAGCGGGGGCTCAGTCATGAGCATCTTCGTCGACGAGCACACCAAGGTCGCCATCCAGGGGCTGACCGGCGGCCAGGGTCGCTTCCACGGACTGCGCAACCGCGACTACGGCACCAAGGTGGTGGCCGGCGTCACCCCCGGCAAGGGCGGCCAGGAGGTCGAGGGCATACCCGTCTTCGACACCGTGGCCGAGGCGGTGGCGGCCACCGGGGCCAACGCCTCGTTCGTCTCCGTGCCGCCGCGCGCCGCGCCCGCCGCGATCCTCGAGTCGGCGTCCGCCGGCATACCCTTCATCGTCTGCATCACCGAGTTCATCCCCGCCCAGGACGAGGCCCTCCTGTTCAACCAGCTCCGGCGGGACCATCCCGGTTCCCGGCTGCTCGGGCCCAACTGCCCCGGGATCATCTCGCCGGGGAAGTGCAACATCGGCATCACCTCGGGCGACATCGCCCTGCCGGGGGGGCCGGTCGGGATCGTCAGCCGCTCGGGCACGCTCACCTACCAGGCCCTCAACGAGCTGTCCCTCCAGAACGTCGGCCAGACCACCTGTGTGGGCATCGGCGGGGACCCCGTGCCGGGCACCGGGTTCATCGACTGCCTGGCCGCCTTCGAGGCCGACCCCGAGACCGGCGCCGTGATGATGATCGGGGAGATCGGCGGCACCGAGGAGGAGCGGGCGGCGGACTTCATCGCCAAGGACATGAGCAAGCCGGTCGTGGCCTACATCGCCGGGGTCACGGCGCCGCCGGGCAAGCGCATGGGCCACGCCGGCGCCATCATCTCCGGCTCCTCGGGCACCGCCAGGGCCAAGATGGACGCCCTCGAGGCCGCCGGCGCCACCGTGGCCCAGAACCCGACCGAGGCGGGCGAGCTCATGGTCGAGGTGGTGAGCAAGCTTCGCTGAGAGGCCCGGCAATGCCCGGTTGCGAAGGGGCGCGCTGGTAGCGTGCGAAGAGTGCAAGTCGGGGTGCTGGCATCGGGTAGCGGGACCATCCTCGAGGCCATCCTGGACGCCGATTTGCCCATCGCGGTGGTCGTGGTCGACCGGCCGTGCCGGGCTCTGGATGTGGCCGGGCAGGCCGGGGTGCCGGCCCAGCTCGTCGAGCGACGCAGCTTCGGGAAGGACTTCGATCGCGTCGCGTATACCGACGAGGTGGTCGATGTGCTGAGGGCCCACGGCGTCGACCTGGTGGTCATGGCCGGGTTCGGCACGGTGCTGGACAAGCCGGTGCACGACGCCTACCCGGGTCAGATCCTCAACACCCACCCGGCATTGTTGCCCGCCTTCCGCGGATGGCACGCAGTGGAGGAGGCCATCGAGGCGGGGGTGAAGGTCACGGGGTGCACGGTGCACGTGGCCACGCTGGAGGTCGACGACGGGCCGATCCTCGCCCAGGAGGCGGTGCCGGTGCTGGCGGACGATACCGTCGAGTCCCTGCACGAACGGATCAAGGCGGTCGAGCGGCGCCTCTATCCCGCCACCATCGCCGAGGTCATTGCCGACAAGGCCCGCCCGGGAGGCAGGCCCGGTAACAAGGCCCGCCCGGGAGGCAGGCCCGGTCACAAGGAGTCACTGAGGTCGTGAGGGCGCTGCTGTCCGTGTACGACAAGACCGGGCTGACGGCGTTCGCCCGCGGTCTGAGCGATCTGGGATGGGAGCTCGTGGCGAGCGGCGGCACGGCCGCGGCGCTGACGGAGGCGGGCATCGCCACCACGCCGGTCGAGGCGGTGACGGGCGCGCCGGAGATGCTCGACGGGCGGGTGAAGACCCTCCACCCGGACATCCACGGCGCCATCCTGGCCGACCGCAGCAACCAGGTGCACACCTCCGAGCTGGCCGGGCGGGGCATCGCGCCGATCGAGCTCGTCGTGTGCAACCTCTACCCCTTCCGGTCCCACCCCGGAATAGAGATGATCGACATCGGCGGGCCGACCATGGTCCGGGCCGCGGCCAAGAACCACGCCCACGTCGGCGTCGTCGTGGATCCCGCCGACTACGGGCCGGTCCTGGCCGAGCTCCGGGGCGACGGCGCCCTGTCGGATCCGACCCGCGGCCGACTTGCCCGCGCCGCCTTCGCCCACACCGCCGCCTACGACGCTGCCATCGTCGGGTGGCTCGACGACGGCGGTGCCGGCGGGCCCGCCGTCACGCTCCCACCGACCCTGCACCTGGCCCTGGAGCGGGTCCAGGACCTCCGCTACGGGGAGAACCCGCATCAGGAGGGGGCCCGCTACCGGGACATCGGGGGCCGAGGATGGTGGGACGGCGCCGTCCAGCACGGGGGCAAGGTCCTTTCGTACCTGAACCTGTTCGACGCCGAGGCCGCCTGGCAGCTGGTCCACCAGCTCGGGGAAGCCGGCCCGGGAGGCCGGCCCGAGGACAGCGCGCCCGCCGCCGCCATCATCAAGCACGCCAACCCGTGCGGCGCGGCGGTGGCCGGCGACATCGCCACCGCCTACGAGCGGGCATTCGAGTGCGACCCCATGTCGGCCTTCGGCGGCATCGTGGCCCTCAACCGGCCGGTCGACGAGGACCTGGCGGCGCAGATCGTGGCCAACCCGGTGGCCGACGTCCTGGTGGCGCCCGCCTACGCCCCGGGTGCGCTGGAGAGCTTCGCCGCCAAGCGCAAGAACATGCGGGTCCTCGAGGCGCCGCCGCCGGGGCCGCACGTCCGGGAGCTGCGCCGGCTCGACGGGGGGTACCTGGTGCAGGAGGCCGACCACTTTCCGGCCGGCAGGGACGCCTGGCGGGTCGTGACGTAAGTGGCGCCCACCGAGGCCCAGTGGGGTGACCTGGAGCTGGCCTGGCGCATCTGCGCCTTCACCTCCTCGAACGCCATCGTGCTGGTCGCGGGGGGCCAGGCCGTGGGCGTCG
>DASXYV010000194.1:0-4367 GCA_036502305.1 Acidimicrobiales bacterium | reverse complement strand
CTGCCGAAAGGTCGTCGCCAGGTGGACGGGAGGCACCACCGCTCCCGTCGCCGGATCGGGCTCCTGGCCCGCATGGATGGCGCGAGTCTCGAAGCCCGGCTGGCGACGCCGGCTCACCCGCTCGGCCGGCCCGTCGGACGTCCGACGAGGAAGTCGAGGAGATCAGAGCGGGTGAGGATGCCAACCGGGTGACCCGCGTCGAGCACCACGACCGCCCCGGTTTCCTCGGTGCGCCTGACGGCCATCTCGATCGGCTCCCCGACACCCACGGTCGGCAAGGGCGGGCCCATCACGGCGCCCACGGGCCGGTCCAGGATCGACGGGTCCTGGAACGCCCGCTCGAGAAGGTCCCGGTCCTCGACCGACCCCACCACCTCGGCCACCGCCAGCGGCGGCTCGGCCTTGAGCACCGGCAGCTGGGACACCTCGTACTCCCGCAACACGGCGATGACCTGGCGCACGGGCTCGTCCGGGTGGACGTGCACGAGGGGCGGCAGGTCCCGCCGCTTGCCGGCCAACACCCCGGCCGTGGTCTGGCCGCTCGTCAGCAGGAAGCCGAAGTCCGCCATCCAGGCGTCGTTGTACAGCTTCGTCAGGTAGCCCCGTCCGGAATCAGGGACGAGCACCACGACCACCGCGTCGGGACCGAGGGACTGACCGACCTCTATGGCCGCCCGCACCGCGGTCCCGGTCGAGCCGCCCACGAGGATGCCCTCGTCCCTCGTCACCATGCGGGCCGTGAGGAACGAGTCGCGGTCGCTCACCGTCACGACCCGGTCCACCACGTCGCTGTCGTACGTCGACGGCCAGAAGTCCTCGCCGATGCCTTCCACGAGGTACGGCCGTCCGCCTCCACCTGAGTACACCGATCCCTCCGGATCGGCGCCGACGATCTGCACCGTGGGGTTCTGGGACTTGAGGAAGCGGCCGACCCCGGTGATGGTGCCGCCGGTACCGATGCCGGCCACGAAGTGCGTCACCCGGCCCGCCGTCTGCCGCCAGATCTCGGGACCCGTGGTGGCCTCGTGGGCCGCAGGGTTGGCGCGATTGCCGTACTGGTCGGGCTTGAAGGCGCCGGGGATCTCGCCGACCAGCCGGTCGGACACCGAGTAGTAGGAGTCCGGGTGGTCGGGCGCAACCGTCGTGGGACACACGACGACCTCGGCGCCGTACGCGCGCAGCAGATCGATCTTCTCGGCCGCGATCTTGTCTGGCATGACGAACACGCACCGGTACCGTCTGCGGGCGGCGACGAGCGCGAGACCGACTCCGGTGTTGCCCGAGGTCGGTTCGACGATGGTGCCGCCCTCCCGGAGCAGGCCGGCCCGCTCGGCGGCGTCGACCATGTGGCGGGCGGGACGATCCTTGACGCTGCCGCCCGGGTTGAGGAGCTCCAGCTTGGCCAGCAGGTGGCATGAGAGCTCTCTCCCCACTCGGTCCAGGCGCACCAGCGGGGTGTCACCGATCAGATCGAGCAGCGAGTCGACGGCCTCCATGGGAGGGCCGGGGTCAGCCAGCGGCAGCACGCGGATGCCCACGGGACCAGGCCCCGGCTCGGCGTCGGTGTAGAGGGTCACCGGCAGACCCGCCTGGTGCAGCTGGGCCGCCGCAGACGCGGCGCCGGCCGCGTCGCCTGGGCCGAGCACCCCGACGTCGCGTGGGATCCGGGCCCGAAGATCGGCCACCACCTCAGGCGAGAGGGGTGCAGCGTCGGCACGGACGTGATGGCGGGCCCGAGCCGCCAGCCGCGTCGGGGGAGGGGCGGGACCGACGACGACCAGCGCGTCCACAACGCCAGCCTACGGCGCGCTTCCCGCAGGGCGGCGGTCCCGCGATTTCGTCGGGCCGGCCTCCCGGGCCGGGCGTGCCGCTCCCAGGCGGGACGTCAACCGGTCTGGACGATCTGGAAGGTCTCGGCCGCGCGCCCCGGCGGCAAGCCGCCCTCCTGGGCGATCGTTGCCGTCCACGCTCTGACCCGCTCCTCGAGGGCGTCCGGATCCGGGAGCTGGCTGACGTGGCACCGGAGGGCCGCGACCTTGCGGTCGATGCTGTCGGTGATGTCAACGATGTGATCCGCCCGGGGGCTGGCCATGAGCCAGACCTCGCTGGCCACGTGCGGCTCGAGACCCTCGTCGAGCAGCTCGGGAAAGGCGAACGGATTGCGGGCATCGGGGTACACGGCACTGAGCGCCGCCTCCCCGGTGGCCAGATGGTCGGGATGGCTGGCCTGGATGCGCAGCCAGTTGCGCTCGGGGCTCGGAGCCATGACCCGCCCAGGGCGGGCGCGGCGGATCACCCGGGCCAGGTCCCGCCGCAGGTCCAGGCTGGCGACCAGGCGGCCGTCCGGATAGCCCAGGAACTCGACCTCTTCCACCCCCACGACCTTGGCGGCCGCCTCCTGCTCGGCCCGTCGTATCCCGACGATTGCCGACCGCGGCACCGCCGGGTCGAAGCCGCCGGCATCGCCGTCGGTGACGATGCAGTAGACCACCCGGGCGCCGGCATCGGTCCAAGTGGCCAACGTCCCGGACGCGCCGAAGTCGATATCGTCGGGATGGGCGGCTATCACGAGTGCCGTCTCGGCCGATCCGCCGTTCGCACCCCGTCCATTGGGCATGGGCTCGAAGGCTACCAACGGGCGGCGGGCGCCGGCCGGACGGGCGCCCGGTGAGCGGGAGCGGCCGAGCACGAAAGGGGTCACAGGTGCAGCCTTCGGGGCGACAGATCGAGCTGGCGAGCGGCGCGCAGCGTGCCGTGGTCACCGAGGTGGGCGCAGGTCTTCGCACCTACACGGTGGACGGTATCGACGTGCTCGACGGCTATGCCGAGCACGAGATGTGCAGCGGGGGGCGGGGCCAGTTGCTTGTCCCCTGGCCCAACCGGATCCGTGACGGGCGATACCGCTTCGGCGGGGCCGACCACCAGACACCGCTGTCCGAGCCCGAGCGCGGCAACGCCATCCACGGTCTCGTCCGGTGGGCCAACTGGGAGCTCGACCAGCGTGGCCGGGACCGCGTCGTCGCCACGCACGTGCTGCACCCCCAGGTCGGCTACCCGTTCACGCTGGGGCTCGAGGTCGCCTACACGCTGTCCGGCACGGGTCTCGGCGTCGCCGTCACGGCTACCAACCTCGGATCCGAGCCCCTCCCGTACGGGCTCGGTCAGCACCCCTATTTCTCTGTGCGCACCGACCTGGTCGACACAGCTGTGTTGCGCGTACCGGCTACCTCGGTCCTCGAAGCAGATGCCCGGGGGATCCCGACTGGTCGGAGCCTGGCCGTTGCCGGCACGGAGTGGGACTTCCGGGAATCGCGCCCGATCGGTAACACCGTGCTGGACACCTGCTACGCGGACCTCGAACGAGACGGGGATGGCATGCTTCGCGTCGCGGTCACCCACCCTGACGGCTCGCCCACGAGCACGGTATGGATGGACGCGTCCTTCGGCTTCGTCATGGTCTTCAGCGGGGACACGCTCGAGCCGGCCCGGAGGCGTCGAGCCGTGGCCATCGAGCCGATGACCTGTGCACCCGACGCCTTCCGCAGCGGGCTCGGCCTGCAGGTCCTGGAGCCGGGCCACCGGAGCACCGCCGTCTGGGGGGTCGCGCCCGGATAGCGCGCGACGGACCGCCGGTCATCCCGCGACGGCCCGGTCCTCGGCCTCGGAAATGGCCCACGCCGCGTTGATCAGCCCGATGTGGCTGAAGGCCTGGGGGAAGTTGCCGAGAAGCTCGCCCGTGTCCGGGTCCACCTCCTCCGCGAGCAGGCCCACATCGTTCGCGTACCGGATGGCGCGCTCGAACACCTCCCGGGCCCGCTCAGCTCGGTCGGCCAGGGCAAGGGCCTGAGCCAGCCAGAAGGTGCACATCACGAACGCGCCCTCCATGCCCTACAGACCGTCGACCCCACCATGAGTGTCGTACCGGTAGACCAGGCCCTGCTTGTCGGTAAGGCGCTGTTCGATGGCGTCGATGGTCGCAAGCATGCGCGGGTCGTCGGCGGGCAGGAAGCCCACGATCGGCATCATCAGGTTCGACGCGTCGAGATCCTCGGAGCCGAAGGACTGCGTGAAGGCGCCGGCCTTGGCGCTCCAGCCCTTGCGGACCACCGTCTCGTGGATCTCGTCTCTGGTCCGCCTCCAGCCGTCCACCCGATCCTCGGCGTCCAGCTTGCCGGCCAGGGCGATGGCCCGGTCGAGGGCGACCCAGCACATGACCTTGGAGTACACGAAGTGCCGCGGGTCTCCGCGTACCTCCCAGATGCCCTGGTCCGACTCACGCCAGTGCTCGGCGGCGGTGTCGGCGCACGCGACGAGGAAGCGCCGTACGTCATCGTCCACCTCGCCGAGCTGGCCGGACAGGATGCGCG
>DASXYV010000193.1:0-5540 GCA_036502305.1 Acidimicrobiales bacterium | reverse complement strand
GCCGAGAAGGGCGGGTACCCCGACTTCATGATGAAGGAGATCCACGAGCAGCCCGCCGCCGTGCGCGACACGCTGCTGGGCCGCATCGTGGGTGGGCGCCTCGTGCTGGACCAGATGCGGCTGTCGGACGATGACGTGCGCCAGGTCGACAAGGTCTTCGTCGTCGCCACCGGTTCGAGCTACCACGCCGGGATGGTGGGCCGACTCTCCATCGAGCACTTCGCTCAGCTGCCCACCGAGCTCGAGATCGCCAGCGAGTTCCGCTACCGCGACCCCGTGCTCGACTCCTCCAGCCTGGTGGTGGCCATCAGCCAGTCGGGCGAGACGCTGGACACGATGGAGGCCGTCGCCCACACCAAGGCGATGAGCAAGGCGCGGGTGCTGGCAGTCACCAACGTGGTGGACTCGTCGCTCGGTCGGGATGCCGACGCCACGCTCTACACCCGGGCCGGACCGGAGATCGCGGTCGCCTCGACCAAGGCCCACGTGGCCCAGCTGGTGGCCATGCACGTCCTGGCCCTGTACCTGGCCCAGGTGCGGGGCAAGTACTACCCCGAGGAGGTGGCCCACCAGCTCGAGTGCCTGCAGCGCCTGCCCGAGCGAGTCCAGGCTGCCATCGACACCGCCCCGGCGGTGACCGAGGTGGCCCGACGGGTCGAGGGGGTGCGCGACTTCTTCTTCATCGGCCGGGGCGTGGGGAACGCCATGGCCCTGGAGGGCGCCCTCAAGCTCAAGGAGATCAGCTATCTCCGGGCCGAGGGCTATCCGGCGGGCGAGCTCAAGCACGGCCCCATCGCGCTCATCGAGCCGGGCGTGGTGGTGGTGGCCATCGCCACCCGCAGCCGGCTGCGGGACAAGCTGCTGGCCAACATGCAGGAGGTCAAGGCCCGAGGGGCGATCGTTGTCGCCCTGGTCGACGACGAGGACGCCGACGACGCCCACGTGCGGGCGCTCGCCGACCACGTCCTGACCGTGCCGTACGCCGGCCACGAGCTGTTCCAGCCCGTGGTGGACGTCGTTCCCCTCCAGCTCTTCGCCTACGCGCTGGCCAGGGCGAGGGGCAACGACGTCGATCGTCCCCGCAACCTGGCCAAGACCGTCACCGTCGAGTGATGACCCCGTCGGGGGTTGCGATCGAGGGCGTGGGGATCGGGATCGACGCCGTGGAGGTGCCGAGGTTCCGCCGGGCGCTCGAGCGCCGGCCGGGTCTGCGAGGGCGGTTGTTCACCGACGGCGAGCTGGCGTACGCGGCCCGGTTCGCCGACCCGGCACCCAGGCTGGCCGCCCGCTTCGCCGTGAAGGAGGCGGCCATGAAGTCGCTGGGCGTCGGGCTCGGGGCCTTCGCCTTCCACGATGTCGAGGTGGTACGCCGACCCGGCGGCGCGCCCGCGCTCTCCGTGGTGGGCAAGGCATCCGAGCTGGCCGGGCGCCTGGAGGTCACGGCCTGGCGGGTGTCGATCACCCACACCGACCTGATGGCCGAGGCCGTGGTCCTCGCCCTGGCCGGCCCGGGAGGCCGGCCCATCGACACGGCGGGCCGAGGATGAAGCCGGTCGTGTCGGTCGAGGAGATGAAGGCCATCGATGCCGAGGCGCAGCAGCGCGTGAGCCTGGACACCCTCGTCGACCGGGCGGGGGCGGCGGTGGCCCGGTCCGTGCTCCGCCGCCTGGGCGGGTCGTACGGCCGTCGGGTCGTCGTCGTGGCCGGCAAGGGCCACAACGGAGACGACGGCCGGGTCGCTGCCGCCCGGCTCCGGCGGCGTGGCGTCGGGGTCAGGGTCGTAGACGCCGGAGCGGCCGGGGAGGCTCTGGGCCCATGCGACCTCGTCGTGGACGCCGCCTACGGCACGGGATTTCGGGGCGAGTACCAGGCGCCCGAGGTGCCGGCGGGCGCGCTGGTGGTGGCGGTCGACATCCCCTCGGGGGTCAATGGCGACACCGGAGAGGCGGCCGCCGGTGCGGTGCGCGCCGATGGCACCGTGACCTTCGCCGCTCTCAAGCCCGGGCTGCTGCTCGACGAGGGACCGGCGCGGTGCGGATCGGTCGAGGTCGTCGACATCGGCCTGGACGTCAGCGGGGCCCGCGTGCACGTCGTGGAGGATGCCGATGTGGCCGGCCGGCTGCCCAGGCGCCCTCGCGACACGCACAAGTGGGAGACGGCGGTCTACGTCGCCGCCGGTTCGCCCGGGATGATGGGCTCGGCGACCTTCTGCTCGCTGGCGGCGATGCGGGCGGGGGCGGGCATGCTCCAGCTCGGCGTGCCCGGCGCCGGCCCGCGGGACCTGCCGAGCAGCGAGGTGGTCGCCCACGGGCTGCCGTCCGAAGGGTGGGACGCCGATGTCCTCACCGTGGTCGGACGGTGCCGGGCCCTGGTCCTGGGGCCCGGACTGGGACGTTCGGAAGCCGCGGCATCGGCGGTCCGCCGTCTGGTCGCCGAGTGCCCCGTTCCCGTGCTCGTCGACGCCGACGGCCTCAACGTGCTGGGCCGGGCCGACGAGGTCGCCAAGCTGGTCGCCGGCCGCTCGACTGCCGTCGTGCTGACGCCTCACGCCGGCGAGTACGCGCGCCTGGCGGGCGCCGGACCAGCGCCCGATCGGATCGGCGCGGCCCGCGACCTGTCCCGCCGCACCGGCGCCGTGGTGCTGCTGAAGGGCTCGACGACCGTCGTGGCCGCGCCGGAAGGTCGATCGCTGGTGTCGACCTCGGGCTCGCCGCGGCTGGCGACCGCCGGGACCGGCGACGTCCTCTCCGGCGTCATCGGCGCCTTCATGGCTCGGGGCCTGGAACCCGTCGAGGCGGCGGCGCTCGGGGCGCATGTCCACGGCAGGGCCGCGGAGCTCGGCCTCGCCGAGGGCCTGCTGGCCGGTGACCTCGTCGAGCTCGTGCCCCGTTGGCTGTCCGGATTGATGGCCCGGTGAAGGCCCGCTGGGTCGCCCTCGGCGTCGGCGCCGCCATCGGTGTCGGTTCGGTGGTCGAGCGCCGGCTCATCCGGCGGGAGCGGGCGCGGGCCGTGCCGCTCGGCGAAGCCGATTTCGTCCCCCCGGTCACCGAGCGGACGATCGAGACCGACGACGGTGGCGAGATCCACGTCGTCGAGCGGGGCCACGGTCCACCCATCGTGCTGGTGCACGGGATCACGCTGGCAGCTTCCATCTGGGGCTACCAGCTGCGCGACCTGGCGGCCACCCACCGCGTGATCGCCATCGACCAACGCGGACATGGTCGGTCACAGCCGGGGCGGGAGCCGGCCGGCCTCGGTCGTCTGGGCACCGACCTCCTCGCCGTTCTCGAGGCCCTCGACGTTCGCGGGGCCATCGTCGTCGGCCACTCGATGGGCGGCATGGTGGTGCTGCGACTGGCGGCCGACCGGCCCGAGGCCCTGTCGGAGCGGGTGGCCGGTCTGGTCCTGGTCGCCACGTCGGGCGGACCCGTCACCCGGCTGCCGTACTGGGGGCTGCTGGCGCCCGTGGTGTCCCGGCTGGCCGGCGCCCAGGTGCGGTTGTCCCAGCGCGTCCGGCGTGGCCTGCTGCCCGCTGGCGACGTGTCCTACGTGATCGCCCGGCGCGCCTTCGGTGACCGTCCCGAGCCCTCGCAGGTCGAGCTGACCCGGGCGATCATCGACGCCACCTCGCCGCTCGTCGTCGCCGATCTGTTGGGCGACGTGATGTCGGTCGACGTGGGCGCGGCCCTCGAGGAGGTGGAGCTTCCCGCCCTGGTGATCGTGGGCTCGAAGGACCACCTGACACCGCCCTGGACCGCCAGGCGGCTGGCTGCCGCCCTCCCCCGGGCAGAGCTGCTCACCCTGGCCGGATGCGGGCACATGGTCATGCTGGAGCGGCCGCGCGAGCTGGCCGAGGCCCTCGAGCGGTTCGGTCGGTGGTGCCGCCGCCGCGAGCTGTCGGCCTGAGCCCGTGATCACCGACCTGCCCGGCGTGCGGGTCGGCCACTGGACCAACAAGGCGGCCCGAACCGGCTGCACGGTGGTCCTCCTCCCGGCCGGGACCGTGGCCTCGGGGGAGGTCCGAGGCGGTGCGCCGGGAACGAGGGAGTGGGATCTGCTGGCCCCGGAGCGGATCGTCGGGCGCATCGACGCTGTGGTGTTGAGCGGCGGGTCCGCCTTCGGCCTGGCCGCGTGCGACGGCGTGGCGAGGTGGTGCGAGGAGCGGGGCATCGGCCTGGCGACCCCGGCCGGCCCGGTGCCCATCGTGGTCGGCGCGGTCCTGTTCGATCTCGGCGTCGGTGACGCCTCGGTCCGGCCGGGTGCGGAGGCCGGCTACGCGGCTGCCGAGGCTGCGACCGGCGGCGCGGTGGCGACGGGGACCGTGGGAGCTGGCACCGGGGCGACGGTCAGCAAGTGGCGCGGTAGGGAGGCTGCGGTGCCGGCGGGGATCGGCACCGCCACCGAGCGCCGAGAGCAACTGATCGTGTCCGCGCTGGTCGCCGTAAATGCCTTCGGTGATGTCGTCCCGCCGTCCGGCCCAGCCGCGGAGGAGCGGGCCGACCCCGGACCCGAGGCCTTCCCGCTCAGCCCCGGACGGACGTTCTGGGCCCTCGAGAGCACCACCATCGGCGTGGTCGTGACCAACGCCGCCCTGAGCAAGACGGGCTGCTTTCTGCTGGCCCAGTCGGCGCACGACGGCGTGGCCCGCAGCATCGAGCCGGCCCATACCACCCTCGACGGCGATGGCATCGTGGCTGCCGCCCTGGGCGACGTCGAGGCGCACGTGGACGAGGTGCGCCTGCTCGCGGCTCGGGCCGTGGCCCGGGCAGTGCGCTCGACGGTTCGGCCCGCCGCAGCTGGGTAGGCGGCCGCGCACGTTGGGCGGTTTGCGGTAGCCAGCGCTTTCGGCGACCCCGGCGATTACGATGCTGGTGTGGCGACGCTCGTCGAGCTCGAGCGGGAAGCACATGTCTGCGTTCGCTGCCCGCTGTCAGCAGGCCGGACGAACGTGGTGTTCGGCGTCGGGGACCCGAACGCCTCGCTGATGCTCGTCGGGGAGGGGCCAGGCCGGGACGAGGACCTCGCCGGCGAGCCGTTCGTGGGTCGGTCGGGCCAGCTCCTCGACCGGCTCCTCCGCCAGGAGATCGGGCTCGAGCGCCGTCAGGTCTACATCGCCAACGTCGTGAAATGTCGGCCGCCCGGCAACCGCGACCCGCGGCCTGACGAGATCGCCTCCTGCCGTCCCTACCTCGAGGCCCAGCTCGACATGGTGGCGCCCGCGGTGGTGGTGACGCTCGGCAACTTCGCGACGCGGTTGCTGCTCGACACGACCGACGGGATCCGACGCCTCCGGGGACAGACCTATCCCTTCCGGTCCGGGAGCCTCGTGCCCACCTACCACCCGGCGGCCGCCCTGCGGGGCGGAGGGGGCGAGGTCCTCGCCGAGATGCGAGCGGACCTCGTGCGGGCCAAGCAGGAGCTCGGGGCGCGCCTGTGATCGTCGCCGCCACCAAGTCGCCCGACGACACGAGGGAGCTGGCCGCGACCGTGGCCGCCGTGGTGCGGCCGGGGGACGTCGTGTTGCTGGCGGGGGAGCTCGG
>DASXYV010000192.1:0-2667 GCA_036502305.1 Acidimicrobiales bacterium | reverse complement strand
CCGGGTGTACGCGCTCGGGCCCGACAATCCCCACGGGCTCGAGGGCTCGACGCTCTTCGACGGGCTCAACCCGGGCAAGCTCAGCGTCACCTTGAACCTCAAGCACCCGGATGGTGTCGCCCTGGCCCGTCGCCTGGTGGCGTGGTCGGACGCGGTCGCCGAGAACTTCGCTCCGAAGGCCATGCGCGCCTTCGGCCTGGACTACGAGCGCCTGGCCGGCGACCGGCCCGACCTGGTCATGGTCAGCGCCTGCCTCAACGGCCAGAGCGGCCCCCACCGGGATTACCCGGGCTTTGGCGGACAGGGGGCCGCCCTGTCGGGCTACAACGCCCTGACCGGGTGGCCGGACCGGGAGCCGGTCGGGCCCTTCGGCACCATCACCGACTCGCTCTCGCCCCGCTTCGTGGCCACTGCCCTGGCGGCGGGCCTGCTGTACCGCCGACGCACGGGTCGCGGCATCTACCTCGACGTGTCGCAGGTGGAGGCGGCCGTCTACACCCTCTCGCCCTGGCTGCTCGACTACGCACGCACCGGCGTGGTCGCCGAACGCGACGGGAACCGGTCGCCACATGCGGTCCCCCACGGCGCCTTCCCCTGCCTCGGCGAGGACCGCTGGGTCGCCCTGGCCGTCTGGGACGACGGCGAGTGGGCCCGGCTGGCCGGGCTCATCGGCGTCGACGATCCCTCGTTGGCGACCCTCGACGCCAGGCTGGCGCGCATCGAGGAGGTGGAGGGGGCCGTGGCCCACTGGACGGGAGGACGGGTTGTCGACGATGTCGTCGCCACGATCCAGGGCATGGGGATCGAGGCGGTTCCGGTCCAGGACTTCGGCGACGTGGTTGCCGATCCGCAGCTCGCCGCCCGCGGCCACTACGTCACCCTCACCCACCCGGCCATGGGCGAGGGCATCTACGAGCGCAACGGCTTTCGACTCAGCGACGCCCCGTCCGGCTATGAACGCACGGGGCCGACCCTCGGCCAGGACAACGACCACGTCCTGAGGGAGATCCTCGGGCTGAACACTACCGAGATCGGCAAGCTGGCCGCGGACGGTGCCCTCGACTGAGGGCTCGTCGTGCTCGTCGGCGTCCGGCGTCCGGCGCCCGGCCGCCGCCGGCTCAGGCCGAACGGTGGATGAGGTTCATCCTCGCGGTGAGCACCGGCTCGCCCGTCCGCTCGTCGGTGTAGCGGGTCTCGGAGACGAGGAAGGTCATCGTCTTCCCCCTGCTCTCCTTCTCGTAGACGTCGGTGATGCGCCCTTCGCTCGCGAGGACGTCGCCGACCACCACCGGGCGGTGGTACTCGAACTCCTGCTCCCCGTGCAGCACCAGGCCGCCCTTGGCCATCAGCCCGCCGATCACCCTCATGACGGCGCCGCTGTCCGCCTCGGGATCCGGCGGCGGCTGGTTCTCTGGAAACGTGCCCCAGTGGGCCATGGCGAAGCCGAACGTCGGCGGAGCGGGGATCGAGTCGAACCCGGCGTCGACCGCGGTCCGCACGTTCTGATAGACGGGGCTCTCGTCCTTGACGGCCTTGGCGAAGTTCGACACCGGTCCCCGTTCGACGGCGAGGCGAGAGGATCCGGTCTTCTTCCCGATGACGCTCGTGTCAACTGCCATGCCGTGACGGTAGGGGCCGCCCCACTCCCGCCGCAAGCCCTGACACCGAGGACCGACCAGGTTGCCCATCCTCGACGACCACGCCTACGTTTGTGACGTACACGTCAGGTTTGAACCGGAGGGTCCGTGATGCCGCTGCTCCAGGACAAGGTCGCCATCGTCACCGGCGCTGGCCACGGCGTAGGGCGCGGTGAGGCGCTCGAGCTCGCCGCCGAGGGGGCCCGGGTGGTCGTCAACGACCTGGGTGGCTCGGTGAGCGGCGGCGGCGCCGACAAGCGCCCGGCCGAGGAGGTGGCCGAGCTCATCCGCAGCCGAGGCGGCGAGGCGGCGGCCAACTACGACGACGTTGCCGACTGGAAGGGCGCCGCCAGCCTGATCCAGCAGGCGGTGGACACCTTCGGGCGCCTCGATGTGCTGGTCAACAACGCCGGGATCCTCAGGGACAAGATGATGTTCTCGATGACCGAGGACGACTTCGACTCGGTCATCAGGGTTCATCTCAAGGGCACGTTCGCGACGACCCACCACGCGTCGGTGTATTGGCGCGAGCAGTCGAAGGCAGGGGTCCAGCCGCGGGCGGCCGTCGTCAACACCGTCTCGAGCGCCGGCCTCCAGGGCAATGTGGGCCAGGCAAACTACGGAGCGGCGAAGGCAGGCATCGCCTCCCTCACGATCATCACCAGCCTCGAGCTCGCTCGCTACGGCGTACGGGCCAACGCCATCGCCCCGGGCGGGATGACCCGCATGTCGGGCGCCGTGGTGAAGGACAGGGAGCTCAAGGAGCCCGAGGAGTACGAGGAGTTCGATCCCATGAACCCGGGCAACTCGGCACCCATGGTCGCCTGGCTCGCCTCGGACGAGGCCCTGCACGTGACCGGCCAGGTGTTCCGGGCGGTTGGGTCGACGATCACCCACTACGCCCCATGGACGCTGGGCGAGGGCATCGACACCCCGGGAGGGCCGGCCAAGTGGAGCCCGGCCGACATCGGCCCGGCGCTCAACGCGTCCGTGTTCCATTCCCGCCATCCCGGGCTCCAGATGGGTCGAG
>DASXYV010000191.1:0-2622 GCA_036502305.1 Acidimicrobiales bacterium | reverse complement strand
GCGAGGAGGCGCCGGACGACGGGGGAGAGCACCTGTCCCCCGTCGCCTTGGCCATCCATGGGGGCCTCCGACGGCGAGGCCTGCGGGGCCTGCTCGGTCGCCCTGGCCGGCGCCGAGGCCTGCTCAGGCGCGGGCTCGGGTGTCCGTGGAGCGGGTTCGGGCTCGGGCGCCGGGGGCGGGGGCTCCTGCTGTGCGGGCGGGGCCTCTGCAGCCTCGGTCGACTCACCCTCCTGCGCCTGGGCCGGCTCGGCCGCCGCCTCGGCGCCGTCACCGCCAGCCGCCCCCGAGGGGGGCTCGGGGCTGATCACCGCCAACCGCACCCCCACGTCCACCGTGTCGCCCTCGGGGACCAGGATCTCGGCCAGATAGCCCGCCGAAGGCGAGGGAACCTCCGAGTCGACCTTGTCCGTCGAGACCTCGAACAGCACCTCGTCCTGGCCGATCTGGTCCCCAACCTGCTTGAGCCATCTGGTGATGGTCCCCTCGGTCACGGTCTCGCCGAGCTGGGGCATGGTGACGTCAGCCAACGTGCAGTCCCCTCCCCGTCATGGCCAGCACCGTCTCTCCGAACGCCTCGGACAGCGTCGGGTGCGGCTGGATGAACTGCGCCGCCTCTTCGGCCGTCGCCTCCCAGTTCACGGCCAGATAGCCCTGACCGAGCTGCTCGGTGACCCAGGGCCCGACCATGTGGACCCCAAGGAGCCGTCCGGCACCACCGTCGGGTCCCCGCTCGGCGATGACCTTCACCAACCCCTCCGTCTCGCCGACGATCTTGGCCCGGCTGTTGCCCCCGTACGGGTCCTTCTTCACGACCACGTCGTAGCCCGCCTCCCGGGCCGCGGCCTCGGAGAGGCCGGCGAAGGCCACTTCCGGGTGTGTGTAGATGCACCAGGGGACGGTCGTGTAGTCAACCGGCACCACCGGCTCGCCGAGCATGTCCTTGACGGCAACGATGGCCTCGGCGAACCCGACGTGGGCCAGCTGCGCCGTCGGAACCACGTCTCCGACCGCGTAGACGCCGTCGGCGGTGGTGCGCATGTGGTCGTCCACCCGCACGAACCCACGCTCGTCCAGCTCGACGCCGGCGTCCGGGTCCGCCAGACCGTGGCTGTCGGGTCGCCGCCCCACGGACACGACCACCGCATCCACGCTCACCTGCCCACCATCACCGAAGGACACGGTCGTGCCGCTCCCGTTGGGCTGATGGCCGTGGACCTCGACGCCCGTGTGGACCACGATGCCGCGCTTCTTGAACGATCGGGCCACGGCGCCGGAGACCTCGGCGTCGCACCCGGGAATGAGCGACGGCAGGACCTCCAGCACCGTCACCTGCGTCCCGAGGTCGGCCATCATCGAGGCGAACTCGCAGCCGATCGCTCCGCCCCCGATGACCACGGCGGACGCGGGCAGGCGCTCCAGCTCGAGGACCTCGTCGGAGCTCATCACCAGCTGCCCGTCGATCTCGAAGCCTGGGATGGTCCTCGGTACCGACCCCGCGGCCAACACGACGTGCCGGCCGACCAGCTCGGACCCGTCGTCGACGCGCACCAGGTGGTCGGCGGCCAAGGATCCTGTGCCGATCACGGTCGTGATCTTGCGGTGCTTCATGAGGCCGGCGAGACCCTTCCACAGCTGGTCGACGACCTTCTGCTTGCGGGCCTGGCTGGTACCGAAGTCGACGCTCGGCTGGCTGGCCTGGATGCCGAACTCCTTGGCTCCCGCCACGGTCCGGAACACGGTGGCCGTCTCCAGGAACTCCTTGGCCGGGATGCAGCCCCGATGCAGACAGGTCCCCCCCACCTTGTCCTTCTCGACCACCGCCACCGACAGCCCGGCCGCGGCGCCGTAGAGGGCGGCGGCATAGCCTCCGGGCCCCCCGCCGATGACCACCACGTCGAACTCGCGGGCCGTGCGAACCACCTCCTCTCGACAGGCCTCAGACTAGTAACTCTCCCCACCCTGACGGACGGGCGCTCTGCCGCCGCCATCGGGGCGCGGCACCGGGGACAACCACTCCGTTCCACCTTTTGGCGAAATGGGCCTCGGCGCGACCTCGCCGGTTGTCCACTTTCGACAAGAGGTGGAACCGGAGCAATGCACCGGAGTGGGCGCTGCGCTCGGGCGCGGCTGGCCCATTTCGACAGGAGGCGGAACCCGGCCATGTCGACACGGGGAAGGCGCTCCGGCGATACACCCCTCCGGTAGCGTCCGCTCCGTGATCACCAGACAGTCCGAAGGCACCTCCGATTCGACCGACCTGTGGGGTCGCTGCCTTCGTCACGCCGCCCTGGCGACCCTTATCCTTGCCGCCGCGCCGCTCACCGTTGGACAGGTCATGGCGGGCATCGAGGCCCGAGGTCGCCGCGTCGCGGCGCGCTACCCGCGCCAGGCCCTCGCCGACGCGTTGGCGTACGAGCGTGCGACCGGTCGCGTCGTGCGTGTGTGCCGCGGGACCTACACGGCCAGCCGGCTCCCGAAGACGACACGGTGGCGCATCCTCACCCGGTACGGGCGGGCGCCGCGGTCAGGGTCGGCGGATGAGGGTCTGCACGATGCCGGGGAGGGCGGCGGGACCGGAGACGGGATCGAACGCGTCGGACGCGCCGGTCAGGCGGGCGTCCT
>DASXYV010000190.1:0-2822 GCA_036502305.1 Acidimicrobiales bacterium | reverse complement strand
AGAAGGAGACGATCGACGGGCAGGAGGTGGCCCAGCTGGTCGACCGTGCGTATGGTCGCCCCGTCCACGGCGACGGCGCGGCCGCCACCGTCCCCCACTTCGCCTCGACCTCCGATGACGGCCCGCCGCCGAACGGGCGCCCGGAGCTGCGACCGAGGCCCAGCGCACCTGGCGATTCCACCCCCACCGAGGCGCCGGGCGACGGTGCTGCCTCCGAAGGGCTGGCCGACAACGCCGGCCCAGGAGGCGGAGACGGCGACGGCGACGGGGCGCCGCTGACCGCCGAGTGGCCGGGCGAGCGGGGCCGGTAGCTCCCGCTCGCGCACGATCGGGATCGGTCGACACGTGGATCCGCTGGTGCGGCTGGCGAGGGACGCTGCCTACGTCGCCGTGGGCTTCGGGGTCCTGGGGTTCCAGCGGGCCCAGGTACGACGCCGGGAGCTCCGCAAGCGACTGGAGGGCCTCGCCTCCCAGCTAGCCGCCGGCGGCGCGCCAGTGATCGACCACCGCCCGGAGCGTGGTGTCGAGGGGGATCTCGGGACGCCAGCCGGTGGCCGACCGCAGGAGGGTTGAGTCTCCCCGCAGCATGGGTACGTCGGCAGGACGCTCGAGCGCCGGGTCGACCACGAGCTCGAGGTCCGAGCCGGCGATCGCCAACAGGCGCTGGGCGATCTCCTCGATGGCCACGTCGGCGCCGGAGCACACGTTGTAGACCCCGCCCGCCTCGCCCCTGAGGACGAGCAGCCGGTAGGCCCGGACGACGTCTCGCACATCGGTGAAGTCGCGCCGGGGCCGCAGGTTGCCGACTGGCAGCTGCTTCCCGCCCACCCGCTCGGCCTCCACGATCCGCTTGGCCAGGGCGGACACGGCGAAGGCGGCCGCCTGCCCCGGACCGACGTGGTTGAAGGCGCGGGCCCGAATAACCGGGAGACCGTGGCCAAGATGGGCCTGGACTCCGAGGAACTCGGCCGCGACCTTGCTCGCCGCGTAGGGCGAGACGGGCAGAAGCGGGGAGCGCTCGGTGAGGGGCAGGTGCTCCGGCTTCACCGCCCCGTAGACCTCGGCGGAGCTGGTCAGTAGCACCCGCGGTGGCGACGGGCAGCCACGGGCCGCCTCGAGCAGGTTGAGCGTCCCCTCGGCGTTGACCCGGAAGACGTCCCTCGGGTCATCCCACGACTGGCCGACGTGGGTGAACGCGGCCAGGTGGTACACGGCGTCGGGGGCCGCGTCGACCAGGGCGCGGCGGAGCCCTTCGGCATCGGCGATGTCGAGCCCCGGGTCGGCGACGTCGACGTCGTCCCCCGCCTCCCGGAGGTGAGCCTGGAGCCAGGTCCCGACGAAACCCTGCCCGCCCGTGACGAACACTCGCACGGCGGCTCACGCTAGTCGGGCTCTCTGGGGCCCTTTCTGGACGCGATCGCCGCTCGATAAGCGTCCAGGTGCCCCGCGGCGCTGGCCGACCAGTTGTGCCGGGCGGCCACGGCCAGCCCCCGCGTCCGCCGGGTGGGCAACCCGTCGTCGCGTCGGACCAGGAGATCGAGCGCACCGGCCAGCCCGTCCACGTCGCCCGGGGCGACCAGCACGGCCGCCCCCTGGACCACCTCCTGCATGGCCGAGCCAGTGGTGGTGACCAGCGGGGCGCCGCACGCCAGGGCCTCCAGCGCCGGAAGCCCGAATCCCTCCTCCAGAGATGGATAGGCGACGGCGGCGGCCTGCCGCAGCAGGGCGGCGACGACGGCGTCGGCGACGTAGCCGGGGCGCACGATGCGCTCGGGAGAACGGGACTCGGCGATCGCCCGGTCGACCGCCGCCGCTCCCCAACCTGCTCCGCCCGCAAGGACGAGGCTGAGCCCGGGGTGGGCTGCGCACATCCGGTCGAAGGCGCGCACCAGGGTGGGCACGTCCTTGCGGGGCTCGAGGGTGCCGACGAAGGCCACGTAGGCGCCGGTGACCCCGAGGTCGGACAGCGCCGCCCTGTCGGCACCAGGCTCGGGCTCGCCGGGGCGGAAGCGCTCGTGGTCGACGCCGTGCGGTACGACGAAGACGGGCCCGGACGGCGGAGAGACCTCGGCGAGGCGCTCGGCTGTGCGGGCGCTCACGCACACCAATGCGTCGGCGTGGCGGGCAGCCACCCGGATGGCCCGGCGGAAGAACGGGACCCGCGTCCGACGATGCCACTCGGGATGGTCGAAGAACGTCAGGTCGTGGATGGTGACGACCCGCGGCAGCGACGACGCCTCGGGCATCGTGTAGTGGGGGCTGTGGTGGACATCGACGGGGAGCCGGCGCAAGCGCATCGGCAGCCGGGTCTGCTCCCACGCCAGGCGAACCGGCCGGGGGGCGGGGGCGACCGCCTCCACGGCGGCGTCCGGTGCCAGCTCCCGCCAGCGATCGGCGTCCTCCGACCTCGACACCAGCGTCAGCTCGACGTCGGCTCGAT
Source organism: Acidimicrobiales bacterium (assembly GCA_036502305.1). Classification (GTDB taxonomy): domain Bacteria; phylum Actinomycetota; class Acidimicrobiia; order Acidimicrobiales; family AC-9; genus AC-9. The sequence goes on along the minus strand of DASXYV010000190.1, from coordinate 382 downwards.
CGGCAAGGGCTGCGGCCAACCCCAGCGTGTACCGTCCCGCTCCGGCCGGCTCTGCAGGCACGGCGCTGACGTCGAGGCTGACCCGCACGGGATCGGTCACAGCAGCTGCTCCCACAGCGCGACGTGGCGGCGGGCGGTGGACTCCCACGTCAGCTTCTCGACGCGCGTGCGGCCACCGGCGACGAGCGCGTCTCGGGCGGGACCGTCGATCGAGGCGCACACCAGCCCGTCGGCGATGGCCTCGGCGCTCAGGGGATCGACCTCGAAGGCCGCGCCCTGGGTGCTGGGCATGGGGCTGGCGACGACCGGAGCGCCGGCGGCCATGGCCTCGAGGGCTGGCAGACCGTAGCCCTCGTGGAGGGGGACGTAGGCCAGGCAGCGA
>DASXYV010000189.1:0-5694 GCA_036502305.1 Acidimicrobiales bacterium | reverse complement strand
CCATATCCGGGGTCAGATGGCCAGTTGGGCTGAAAGAGGTGCCACTGCTCGGGCGCCCGTCGGATCAGCCCCTCCAGCTCCAACGCCAGGGCCTGGGTGATGCGGGCGACGTCGTCGGCGACGGCGCCGAGCCGCTCTACGGGCAGCGGCGGCCGGATCACGACGTGGTGGAGGTCGCGCTGACTGGAGTACATCGTCGCCGGCAACAGGGCGGCGCCGGTCCTGAGGGCGAGGGTGGCCGGACCGGCAGGAAGGGAGGTCCGCTCGCCGAAGAACTCGACCTCCACCCCGCTACCAACCAGGTCGCGGTCGCTGAGCAGGGCCACGACCCCGCCGTCGCGCAGCGTTCGCAGGACCGCGGCTCCGGCCCGCATGCCGAGGGGCACCACTGTCATGCCGACCGCGCGGCGCATCTCGACGAACCAGTCGAACAGCTCCGGCGGCTCGAGAGGCTCGACCACCACCGTGAGCGGATAGCCCACCGACGCCAGCCAGGCGCCGCCCCGGTCCCAGCTGCCCAGGTGGGGAACGGCGAGGATCACACCGCGTCCACCGGCGATGCCGGCATCCAGATGCTCGAAGCCGTCGCGCTGCACGTGGCGACCGAGATCGTCGGCCGAGACGTCGAACAGCCGAAACGAGTCCGCCCAGTACTGGGCGTAGGACGTGAACGCACGCCCGACGGCGCGATCCAGCTCCCGTCTGTCGAGCTCCCCTCCGCTGACCCGTTGCAGGTGCCGGCGAACCATCGATCGTCTCCCCGGCATGACCGCCGAGAACACGGCTCCGGAGAACCTCGTCATCGGGGGCAGCGCCGCTTCGGGCAGCGCCCGGGCGATGGCGGCCGCGGCCCGGTACCCGGCGAAGATCGCCCGAGCCCGCTGGTCGGCCGCAGAGGCCCTGATGGACGGCGGGGAAACTACTTGCGCCTTGTCATGGACCGTCACCAGGGATGATCCTCACTGAAATGTCCGAGTGGTTTCCCCGCCGTCTCTGATGGTTACGGCCCGCTGGTGATGCGTCGCCTGCTCCGGCGAGCGTGGCCCGCCCGGGTCGCCCGACTGGCCAGCACCCGCTGCCGGCGATCCCGCCAGCGACCCCCAGGTGCCCGCCGCTCAGGGCCGGACCGCAGCACGGCGGTCTCCCGCCACTGTCGCCAGCGCGACTCCACGCGACCGGTCCGCCAGCGTGGCGCCGCCTCCCGCGGGGTGGGGCTGGCCTGGCGCCACACCATGAAGAAGCGCTGGACGGCGGTCGCCAGCGTGAGAACCAGCATCACCCACAGCACGGGGACGAGGAGGGCGCTGAAGACGAGCCCGATCCCGAGCAGCACGATGCGCTCGGCCCGCTCCATGATGCCCCCCTTGGCGTTGAAGCCCAGCGACTCGGCCTTGGCTCGCTCGTAGGAGACGAGGAAGGCCGCTCCCAGGACCGCGAAGGGCAGCAGCGCCGCCTTGCCCCCGTGTGCCGATGCCAGGTACCAGGCCACCCCGCCGAGCAGGAGCGTGTCCGTGACCCGGTCCGCCACCGAGTCGAAGAAGGCTCCCCGGGGCGCCGCCGTCCCGGACGCCTTGGCCACGGGCCCGTCCAGAAGGTCGGGCAGCCCGGACGCGATGAGCAGGATCACGCCGACCCACAGGTAGCCGCTCCCGATGGCTACGGCGGCACCAGCCGCCATCACCAGGCCCGTTAGCGTCAGTTGGTCGGCCGTGACACCGATCCGGCTCAGCCCGGTGCCGAGGGGTGTCGTCCCCTGGTCAACCCTGGCTCGCCAGCGGCCGTCGAACATCGTCGCTCCTTCGCCGACTACCACCCCACGCTACCACCGGCCATCTGTAGGCTATCGATGCCCGTGACCAGCCGGAAGGCCGGTAGACGGGTAAGTGAGCCCAGCCAGCGCCACCTAGAGCGAGCGAGGTGTGTCGGTGTGAAGACCTTCCCTCCGGCCCGGATCCGAAACGTCGCCCTCGTAGGACACGGTGGCACGGGAAAGACGACCCTCGCGGAGGCGCTGCTCTCCCAGGCCGGCGCGATCAGCCGGAAAGGTCGGGTGGAGGACGGATCCACGACGACGGATTTCGATCCCGAGGAGATCAAGCGCGGGATCTCGGTGTCACTGTCCCTTGCCCCCTTCGAGTTCCAGGGCCACAAGGTCAACCTGATCGACACCCCGGGCTACGCGGACTTCGTCGGCGACGTGGCCGCCGCCCTGTCGGTCGCCGACCTGGCCGTGTTCGTGGTCAGCGCCGTCGAGGGCGTCGAGGTCCAGACGGAGGTCGTGTGGCGGATGGCGGCCCAGGCCGGCGTGGCCAGGATGATCTTCGTCAACAAGCTCGACCGCGAGCGCTCCAGCTTCGAGCGCACGCTGGAGCAGCTGCGAACGCGCTTCGGCAGCGGCATCGCGCCCCTGGAGCTGCCCATCGGCGAGGAGGCGGACTTCCGCGGCGTGGCCGACCTGCTGTCCGACACCGCGCTCTTCTACGACGACGGGGCGCCGCGCACCGGCCCCATACCCGACGAGATGGAGCCGCTCGAGCACCAGGTGCGCGACAACCTGGTGGAGGGCATCGTCGTAGCCGACGACGAGCTCATGGAGCGGTACCTGGAGGGCGACGTCCCGAGCCCCAAGGAGCTCGAGGACACCCTGGCCCTCGGTGTCGCCTCGGCCAGCGTGTTCCCGGTCATCTGCGGCTCGGCCGCCAAGGGCACCGCCATCGAGCGCCTCGCCGCCTACATCTGCGAGCTCGGTCCGTCTCCGGCCGCCGGGCCACCGGTCACCGTCCAGGCCGGCGACACGATCCAGGAGCTGCCGAACGACCCCGCGGGCCAGCCTCTGGCCCGGGTGTTCAAGACCATCGCCGACCCGTACGTGGGGAAGATCTCGATGCTGCGGGTGCTGTCGGGCACCATCCGCCCCGACACCGTGCTCACCAATCCGCGGAGCCACACCGACGAGCGGCTCCACGCGCTGTTCACGATCCGGGGCAAGGAGCAGGACTCGGTCGGCGAGGCGCCGGCCGGTGACCTGGTGGCCGTGGCCAAGCTCTCGGACACGACGACCGGCGACACCCTGGCGCCGAAGAACACCCCCGTGATCGTGCCCGCCCCTCCCCCCTCGCCGCCGGTGCTGGCGATCGCCATCAAGCCGCGCTCCAAGGGTGACGAGGACAAGCTCATGACGGCCCTCCACCGCTTGCAGGAGGAGGATCCGTCCATCGAGGTGACCCGGAGCGACGAGACGCACCAGACGGTCCTCGCCGGGATGGGTGAGACCCACCTGTCGATCGCGTGCGAGCGGCTCCATCGCAAGTTCGGCGTGGACGTCGAGACCGAAGACGTCCGCGTGCCGTACCGCGAGACGATCACCAAGGGGGCCGAGGCCGAGGGCAAGTACAAGAAGCAGACGGGGGGCCACGGCCAGTTCGGCGTGGCCAACCTGAGGGTCGACCCGCTCGAACGAGGTGAGGGTTTCGCCTTCGAGGACAAGGTGGTGGGCGGGGCCATTCCCCGCCAGTTCATCCCGGCCGTGGAAAAGGGTGTGATGGAGGCCATGCAGCAGGGTGGCGAGCACGGCTACCCGGTAGTCGACGTCAAGGTGACCGTCTACGACGGCAAGTACCACTCGGTCGACTCCTCCGAGATGAGCTTCAAGATGGCCGGCACCCTCGGGTTCAAAGCCGCCGTAGCCGAAGCCAGCCCCGTCGTCCTCGAGCCCGTCTCCGAGCTCGAGGTCACCGCGCCCATCGATTATCAGGGCGACATCATCAGCGACCTCAACTCGCGCCGGGGCCGGATCCAGGGCACCGACTCGGGCAACGACGGCGAGCAGATCGTCATCGCCCTCGTCCCCACCTCGGAGGTCCAGCGCTACGCCATCGACCTGCGCTCGCTCACCGGCGGTCGCGGCCGCTTCACCCTCAGCCACCACCACTACGACGTGGTGCCGTCGCACCTCGTGAGCAGGTTGGCCAAGACCCAGGTTCAGGCCTGAGGCTGGCGCGGGGCGGGCCAAGTGGCCCGGAGCCGGCTCCAGGTGTCCGAGAGGCTTTCGGGCAGGACCCTGGCCTCGGCCACGGTCGTGGTGAAGTTGGTGTCGCCGAACCAGCGGGGCAGGACGTGGATGTGGAAGTGCCCGGGTATGCCGGCGCCGGCTGCCCGGCCGATGTTGGCGCCCACGTTGAGGCCGTCGGGCCGGTACGAGGCCTTGAGCGCCCGCACGGCGTCGGCCACGCCCGCCCACAGCTCGGCCGACTCCTCACCAGTCACGTCCTCGAGGTCGGCGACGTGGCGCGTCGGCATGACCATCAGGTGACCGCTGGCGTACGGAAAGGTGTTCAGCACCGCGAAGCAGCGACGCCCTCGCCAGACGACGTAGGTGACACGGTCAGGCTCCCCGCTGGCCAAGATCCGGCAGAAGACGCAGTCCTCCCGCCCTGGCTCCGCGCCCGCTCCCGCCCGCTGGCTGTCTCCGGTCCGGGTCGCGGCGCCGGCACTCGTGTCGGTGCTGGCGTCCGGTCCCGCCTGCGCCCCCTTCCCGGTGTCCGAGTCGGCCGCCGAGCTGACGTATGGCATGCGCCACCCCGCCCACAGCCGCTGCAGGCTCACGAGGCGTCCGCGGCCGCGTGCTCGGGTCCCACGCGGGCCTCGATTTCGCCCCCGAGCCGAGCCACGAAGTCGTCGACGGGAACGCCTCGCTCGGGCGTGGCGCTCCCCCGGGCGTTCACGCCCACCGTCCCGGCTGCCACGTCGTCGTCTCCGACGACGAGCACGTAGGGCACCTTCTCCAGCTTGGCCCGTCGGATCCGGGCCCCGAGCGGCTCGTCGGCCTCGTCCACCTCGGCCCGGTAGCCGTCTCCCCGCAGCCGGTCAGCCAGCCGCACCGCGTAGGCGTCGTGGCCGTCGCGCACGGGCAGGACCCGCGTCTGGACCGGCGCCAGCCAGGTTGGCAGGGCGCCGGCGTAGTGCTCGAGGAGCAGGGCCAGGAACCGCTCGACTGATCCGAAGAGCGCACGGTGGATCATGAACGGGCGGTGGCGCTGGTTGTCCGCCCCGACGTACCACATGTCGAAGCGCTGCGGCTCCTGGAAGTCGACCTGCAGGGTGGAGAGCTGCCAACGCCGGCCGATGGCGTCGCGCAGGTGCACGTCGACCTTCGGCGCGTAGAAGGCGCCCTCGCCTTCGGCCACGGTGTAGGGGATCCCACTGGCGTCCAGCGCGCCCCGCAGGGCCTCGGTGGCCTGGTCCCACTCCTCCAGGCTGCCGAGGTACTCCTCGGGCCTGGTGGACAGCTCGGCCTCGAACTCGGTGAGGCCGAACGTTCGCAGCACCCGCAGCACGAACGCCAGCAGGGTCGACAGCTCGCCGCCCAGCTGCTCGGGCGTACAGAAGATGTGCGAGTCGTCCTGCGTCATCCCCCGCACACGGGCGAGTCCGTGGAGCACACCGGAGCGCTCGAAGCGGTACACGGTGCCGAGCTCGAACAGCCGCATCGGGAGCTCGCGGTAGGACCGGGCCCGGCTCTGGTACACGAGGATGTGCATGGGGCAGTTCATGGGCTTGGGGTAGTAGGAGGCCCCCTCCATCTCCATCGGGGGGTACATGCCCTCGGCGTACCACTGGAGGTGGCCCGACCGCTCGAACAGCGTCGACTTGGCCAGGTGCGGCGTCCACACCAGCTGGTAACCACCGGCGAGG
>DASXYV010000188.1:0-7560 GCA_036502305.1 Acidimicrobiales bacterium | reverse complement strand
CCCCCTGGTGGCGGACGCCCTCGTGGTCGGGGCAGAAGACGCCCAGTGGGGCCAGCAGGTGACCTGCGTGGTACAGCCGGCGACCCCGGGTGACGCGCCGACCCTCGAGGACCTGCAGGCGCACTGCCGGGGTCACCTGGCCGGGTACAAGGCTCCCCGGGCCCTCTACCTGGTGGAGGAGGTCCGCCGCTCGCCGGCGGGCAAGCCGGACTACCGCTGGGCCAGCGCGTTGGTGGCTGGGGCGCCGTGACCAGCTGAGCTCATGGCGTCGGCCGCCCGGGTGCAATACTGATCGCCGGGAGGGAGATGTGACCGACGACCTGGCCGCGGGGCGGAAGGCCTACGCCGACCACCGGTGGGCCGATGCGTATGCGCAGCTGTCGGTCGCCAATGGGTCCTCGCCACTGGAGGCGGAGGATCTCGAACGGCTCGCCGATTCGGCGCGGTGGTCCCGTCACTTCGACGCTCTGCTGGATCTGTTGGAACGAGCCGAGTCGGCTTACGCCGCTGTAGGCGACAACCGGGGAGCGGCGCGTCTGGCGCTCGCCCTCTGTCGCGAGCACTACCAGCGCGCGGGGAGCGCCGTGGCCAGCGGCTGGCTCGGCCGCGCCTCGACGTTGCTCGGGGACGATACCGACTGCGCCGAGTACGGCCTCCTGCAGTGGATGATCTGTCGGGTGATGTCCGACAGCGGCAACCTCGAGGCGTCCCGTGATCTCGCCGTGCAGGTGGCGGAGCACGGACGCCGCCTGGGTGTTCCCGATCTCGAGGGCCTGGGGCTTTTGGACCAGGGCCACGCCCTCATCGTCGAGGGACGGCTGGACGAGGGCATGGCGCTCATCGACGAGGCCAACGCCCTGGCGGCGAGCGGGTCGCTGACGCTCATGACGGCCGGCACCATCTACTGCTCGACCATCTTCGCCTGTCGCAACCTGGGCGATTGGCGACGTGCGGGCGAGTGGACGGACACCGCGTCGCGCTGGTGCGACCGCGAGTCCGTGAGCGGGTTTCCGGGGCTGTGCCGCTTCCACAGGGCCGAGGTGCGGCGTCTGCGCGGCTCGCTGGACGAGGCAGAGAGAGACGCCCTCGAGGCCGCCGACGAGCTCCTGGCGTCGGGACCGCGCTTCGCCGCCTGGGCCTTCCACGAGGTGGGCGAGATCCGCCGCCGGCGCGGCGATGCGGCGGGGGCGACGACGGCCTTCCGCCGAGCGTCGGAGCTGGGCTTCGATCCCCAGCCGGGGCTCGCGCTCCTCCGCCTGGATCAGGGCCAGCCGGCCGTGGCGCTGCAGGCCATCTCCAATGCCCTGGCGGACGAGTCGGGCTTCATCCAAGAGCAGCGCGCCTTCCTCCTCCCGGCGCAGGTGACCATCGCCGTGGCGGCCGGCGCTCTGGACACCGCCAGGGCCGCGGCGTCGGCGTTGACAAGCCTCGCCGAGGCCTCTGCTACCGCTGCGCTGGCCGCGAGCGCCGCCGGCGCCCGGGGGCAGGTGGCGCTGGGTGAGGGCAGCGTCGACGACGCGATCCACGAGCTCCGGCGGTGTCTCGGGCGGTGGGCTGAGCTCGACGCTCCCTACGAGGCGGCCCAGGCAAAGGTGGAGCTGGCTCGGGCCTATGAGGCCGCCGGCCGAAATGACGACGGGATCATGGAGCTGGAGTCGGCGCGGGCCGGCTTCGAGCGGATCGGCGCCACGAAGGCGGCCGGCGACGTGGCGGTCCGCCTCTCAGCGGATGCTCCTGGGCCCCGTCCGACCCTCACGTTCATGTTCACTGACATTGTCGGATCGACGAGGTTGGTGGAGGCGTTGGGAGACGAGGCATGGGACGCCCTCTTGACCTGGCACGACCGCACCCTGCGATCCGTCTTCGAGCAGTCCGGCGGCGCCGAGATCAAGCACGAGGGAGACGGCTTCTTCGTCGCCTTCGACGACACCGCCGGAGGTCTCCAGGCGGCGTGCGACATCCAACGGCGGCTCGCCGAGCACCGAAGAGAGCACGGCTTCGCTGTGCAGGTGCGGATCGGCCTCCACACGGCGGAAGCCACCGAGCGCGGCGCTGACTACGGCGGCAAGGGGGTGCACGAGACGGCGCGCATCGCCGCCACCGCGGGCGCTGGTGAGATCGTCGCCAGCCGGGAGGCGTTGGCAGCCGCCGGTGACCAGTTCGCTGTCGAGGACGAGCGCTCCATCACGCTGCGGGGACTGTCCGCCCCGCTGACCGTGGCCACGGTCCGCTGGTAGGCCCTAACCGAGGCAGAGCGGTGAAGCGGATCCTCCCGTAGTGGGATGCTGGGTCCCGTGCACGACCCCGACCAGATCACGGCGGTCAGGGGATGGATCGACGAGGCTCGGCGCGTCGTCGTCCTCGCTGGCGCCGGGATCTCGACCGATTCTGGCATTCCCGACTTCCGAGGCCCCCAGGGCGTGTGGACCAAGAACCCCGGCGCCGAGCGCCGGGCGTCAATCCACAACTACCTCCAGGACCCCGAGGTGCGACGCCGGTCGTGGCAGGACCGGCTGACCTCTCCCGCCTGGGACGCCGAGCCCAACGCGGGCCATCGGGCGCTGGTGGCCCTCGAGCGGCGCGGCAAGCTCGACACCCTCATCACCCAGAACATCGACGGGCTCCACCAGCGGGCCGGCAACGATCCCGATCGCGTGGTCGAGATCCACGGGACGATCCATTGGGCCGTCTGCATGTCGTGCGGCGACCGGAGGCCGATGCCCGAGGTGCTGGCGCGGGTGAAGGCAGGTGAGCCCGACCCCTCCTGTCTGACGGCCGACGGGGCCGCCATCTGCGGCGGCATCCTCAAGTCGGCGACGATCAGCTTCGGCCAGAGCCTGGTGCGGGAGGATCTGGCCCGGGCCGAGCGGGCGGCGTCGTCATGCGACCTGCTGCTGGCCGTGGGCTCGAGCCTCACCGTGTTCCCCGCCGCTGGCGTAGCGCCCCTAGCCCGCCAGGCCGGTGCCCGACTGGTCATCGTCAACGCCGAGCCCACTCCCTACGACGACGTGGCCGACGCGGTGCTGACGGCGCCCATCGGCGAGGTGCTGCCCGCCATCGTCGGCTGAGGGGTCACCACCGTCCTCGGTGCACGACATCGGGCGTCGGCCGGCGTCCGCGGGCGAGGGAGGGCGACGGGAGGTCCGGCGCCGGGTACCCCATGGCGACTGCCCCGATGGGCCGGTACGCGTCCGGCACCCCGAGGGTGGCCATCAGCTCTGCCTCCCCGCGGAAGATGCCGAGGAACGCCGCCCCGAGCCCGGCGTCGGAGGCACTGAGGAGCAGGAGCATGGTGGCGAAGGCGGTGTCGATGAGCCAGTAGGGCACCGGCCAGGCCTCGGGGCGGTCGAGCCCGGTGCCCTCCTTGTCGGGCTCCGCGTAGCGGTCGAGGTAGGCCTGCCGGTGGGCGAGCGGAACGATGACGACCGGCGCCCGCAACAGCCCCGCCCGGCGGGTGTTCGCCCTCCAGCCGGGGGTGCTCGTCGTGCCCCAGAAGATTCCCGTCTGCTCCGGGCCCTCCAGCACCACGAAGGCCCAGCCCTGACTGAAGCCGGCCGAGGGCGCCCGCACGGCGTGGGCCAGGACGGTGTCGACGACCTCGGGAGGGACGGGACGATCCTCGAAGCTCCGGACCATGCGCCGACGTCGGATGACCTCGTCCAGCTCCACGCCCGGCGACGCTACCGGGCGGGAATGTCGACTCCGCGGGTAGGGTTTACAGGTACGGAATCGACCGCTCCCAGGAGCGTGATAGACGTGCCCACTTTCAGAGAGCTTCTTTCCCAGGCCAAGGCCGCGATCCACGAGGTGGATGGCGCCGAGGCGGACCGCCAGCGCGACGACGCGCTGTTCCTCGACGTCCGGGAGCCCGAGGAGTACGAGCAGGGAACTATCCCCGGCTCGCTGCACATCCCCCGAGGCAACCTGGAGACCCAGGTCGAGGGCCGGGTCAGCGACCACGACCGCCCGATCGTCGTGTACTGCGGTAGCGGCGTCCGGTCGGCCTTCGCGGCCAAGACGCTGGGCGAGCTGGGCTACACCGACGTCGCCTCCCTGATCGGCGGCTTCAACCGGTGGAAGGACGAGGGCCGGGACTGGCGAGCCCCGCGGACGCTGTCGCCCGAGCAGCGCAACCGCTATCAGCGGCACCTCCTGCTGCCCGAGGTCGGCGAGGCGGGACAGCAGCGACTGCTGGACGCCAAGGTCCTGCTCCTCGGCGCTGGCGGCCTCGGCTCCCCGGCCGCCCTTTACCTGGCCGCGGCGGGAGTTGGGACCATCGGCATCATCGACATGGACGAGGTCGACTCGTCCAACCTCCAGCGCCAGATCCTCCACAACGTGGACCGGATCGGCGAGCGCAAGGTGGATTCGGCCAAGAAGACGCTCACGGCCATGAACCCCGACGTCGACGTCGTGACCTACGACGTGCGTCTCGGGGCGGACAACGTCCTGGACATCATCGACGGCTACGACGTCATCGTCGACGGGACGGACAACTTCCCCACCCGCTACCTGGTGAACGACGCCTCGCTGATCAAGCGGATCCCGGTCGTGCACGGGTCGATCTTCCGCTTCGAGGGCCAGGTCACCGTCTTCGACCCCTACAACGGGCCCTGCTACCGGTGCATGATCCCCGAGCCGCCGCCGGCCGAGCTGGCGCCGTCCTGCGCCGAGGCCGGGGTGCTCGGCGTGCTCCCCGGGATCATCGGCTCGATCCAGGCCCTCGAGGCGATCAAGCTGATCCTGGGCGTGGGCGACACCCTGGTCGGCAGGCTCCTGGCCTACGACTCGCTGGAGGAGAGCTTCCGCACCTTCAACGTGCATCGGGACCCGGCCTGCCCGGCTTGCGGGCCCGATGCCGGCGAGATCGTCATCGCCGAGTACGACGAGCTGTGCATGCCGCACCCCGCGCAGGCGCCGGCGGCGGGCTCCGAACCAGCGCGGGTCTAACCTCTGGGCCATGGCCCAGCCGTCAGAGCATCGCACCGACTCGGGCATAGAGATCCGGCCCGTCTACACCACCGGGGACCTCGACGGGTGGGACGAGGCACGGCAGCTGGGGCAGCCGGGCCAGTACCCCTACACCCGCGGCGTGTACGCCGACATGTACCGGGGTCGGCTGTGGACCATGCGCCAGTACGCGGGCTTCGGCACGGCGGAGGCCACCAACGAGCGGTTCAAGTTCCTGCTCGGCGCCGGCCAGACGGGGCTGTCGTGCGCCTTCGACCTGCCCACCCAGATGGGCTACGACTCCGACCATCCTCGGGCCGAGGGCGAGGTAGGCAAGGTCGGCGTCGCCATCGACTCGGTCGAGGACATGCGGGCGCTGCTGGCCGACCTCCCGCTCGACCGGGTCACCACCTCGATGACCATCAACGCCACGGCGGCCATCCTCCTGCTCCTGTACCAGGTGGTGGCCGAGGAGGCTGGCGTCGCCCCCGATCGCCTGGGCGGCACGGTCCAGAACGACATCCTCAAGGAGTACGTGGCCCGCGGCACCTACATCTACCCGCCGCGTCCGTCGATGCGGATCATCACCGACACCTTTGCCTACTGCGCCGAGCATCTTCCCGCGTGGAACACGATCTCGATCTCCGGCTACCACATCCGTGAGGCGGGGTCGACCGCGGTCCAGGAGGTCGCCTTCACCCTGGCCAACGGCGTCGCCTACGTGGAGGCGGCGCTGGCCGCGGGCCTTGACGTGGACGACTTCGCGCCCCGTCTGAGCTTCTTCTGGAACGCCCACAACAACCTGTTCGAGGAGGTGGCCAAGTTCCGGGCCGCCCGCCGGATGTGGGCGAGGCTCATGACCGAGCGCTTCCATGCCAAGGACAAGCGGTCGGCCCTTCTGCGCTGCCACACCCAGACGGGTGGCTCGACCCTGACCGCCCAGCAGCCCGAGAACAACATCGTGCGCACGACGGTCCAGGCGCTGGCGGCCGCCCTCGGGGGTACCCAGAGCCTGCACACGAACAGCTTCGACGAGGCCCTCGGGCTCCCGACCGAGCGGGCTGTCCGGATCGCCCTGCGGACCCAGCAGATCATCGGCAACGAGTCGGGGTTGGCCGACACCGTCGACCCCCTGGGCGGGTCCTACTTCGTGGAGTCCCTGACCGACTCGGTCGAGGCAGGGGCCTGGGACTACCTCGAGCGGATCGACGCCATGGGCGGGGCGGTGGAGGCCATCGAGGCCGGGTTCATGCAGGACGAGATCGAGCAGGCGGCCTACGCCTACGCCAAGGCCGTCGACGACGGCGAGAAGGTCATCGTCGGCGTCAACCGCCACGTCGAGGAATCGCCGGACCTGGTGGAGGTCTTCCCGATCGACCCTGGCCTCCAACGCCAGCAGGCGGAGCGCGTGCGGCGGGTGCGGGAGGAGCGCGACCAAGCCAGGGCCGAGGCGGCGCTGGCCGACGTGGCCGCCGCCGCACGGGGCACCCAGAACCTCCTCGTCCCCATGAAGGAGGCCCTGCGCGCCCGGGCCACCCTGGGCGAGGTGAGCGACGTGCTCCGCGACGCGTTCGGCGTCTACCAGCCCACCCGGTAGGAGGGGCCGCGACCGGTACCGTGGAGGGGTGCCGGTGCGTTTCGTGATCATCGGGGGTGGCCCGGCGGGCATCCAGGCCGCCACCCACGCCGCCCGCCTCGGGGCGGAGGTGACCCTGGTCGAGCGCGACGTCATGGGCGGCTCGGCCAACCTGTGGGACTGCATCCCGTCGAAGGCCATGATCGCCACGGGCGGGGTGATCGGCGTGACCCGCCGCGGCCACGCCCTGGGCCTCACGTGCACGAGCGCCACGCTCGACCTCCCGGCCCTGGCCGAGCGCATCGGGGTCATCAGCGGCTACCTCGAGCGGTCGGTGACCGAGCTCCTCACCAGTCAGGATGTGCGCGTCGTTCGGGGCCGCGCCACCCTCAAAGGTCCCCACGACGTGGTGGTCGAGACGTCCGAGGGCCGGATCCTCGAGTTGGATGCCGACGCCGTCCTGCTGTCGACCGGCAGCCGCCCGCGGGTACCGGACTGGGCCGAGGTCGACGGCAGGCGCGTCATGATCACCCGCCAGGCCTATCCGCCGCCAGAGGTGCCCGAGCACCTGGTCGTCATCGGCTCGGGTGTGACCGGCGTGGAGTTCGTCCACATGTTCCGGGCCTTCGGGTCCAAGGTCAGCCTCATCGTGAGCCGCCAGCAGGTGCTGCCGGGCAAGGACCCCGAGGTGGCGGCGGCCCTGGAGGCGGACTTCCTCAGCACCGGGGTCGTCCTCTACAAGGGGGCGCGCGCCACCGGTGTGAACGTGAAAGACGACGGCTTGGTGGTCGAGTGCAATGACGGCCGCATGGTCCACGGATCGCACGCGCTGCTGGCGATCGGCCCCGTGCCCAACTCCGAGGGGCTGGGGCTCGAAGCAGCCGGCGTCGATGTCGACGACGGCGGCTACGTGCCGGTCAACCAGCACTGCCAGACGAACGTGGGCCACATCTACGCCGCGGGCGACCTGTCGGGCAAGCTCCCCTTGGCTTCGGTGGCGTCCACCCAGGGCCGCAAGGTGGCCGAGCACGTGA
>DASXYV010000187.1:0-1774 GCA_036502305.1 Acidimicrobiales bacterium | reverse complement strand
CGGGTCTGTGAGCGTGGCGACGAGGTGCACGACACCGGCGCCGCCGATCGTCTCGGCCGTCTTCAGCGGCGAGCCGCTGAAGACGAGGTGGTCTCCCGACGGCAGGTCGACGACGCCGGCACCCGTGTTCACGACGTAGGACTGTCGCCCGGCCGGCGCCTGGTCGGCCGACAACGCTCGCGCCGTCGTGAGGCCGAGCGTCTGCCTGCGGGCCTGGGGCACGGGCCAGGCCGGCAGGGCCTGCCAGGGGCCGTGAGGCATGAGGTAGCTGGCCACGTGGGTCGGAGGCATGGGGGCGTGTGGGTCCTGGTAGAGCCAGTGGTCGAACCACGCGAGCAGCGTGCCCATGGTGGCGGTCGAGTCGAAGGTGCTGCCGTGGGTCCACGGGCCGTCGATCAGGTAGGTGTCGGGTCCGGCGAGGGCCGTGTAGTTGCGGACCATGCCGTCCTGGAAGATGTCGAGCCAGCCGCCGTACCCCAGGATCGGCAGGTCGATCCGGTTCCACTTGGTGTCGATGTCGATCTGCTGCCAGTAGGCGTCGAGCAGGGAGTGCTGCAGCCACTCCGCTTCCTGGGTGGACGCCAGGTTGCGTCCGAGGCCCACGGCGGCGGTGAAGAGATACCAGTAGGGATCCCCGAGCGAGCGGATGCCACCGGGATAGGTGTAGTCCAGATAGAGGCTGTCGAAGGTCTGCTGGGGCGCGATCGTCACGAGGTCCGGCGGGTGGAGCGAGGCGACGCGGTAGGCCGTCATGCCGCCGTAGCTGTCGCCTTCCTGGGCAACCTTTCCGGTGGAGTCGGGCTGGTGCGCGAGCCACTCGATCATGTCGTAGTTGTCGCGGTTCTCGATGGCGGACAGCCACCCGGGGAAGACGCCGTCGGACAGGCCGGTGCCACGGGGGGTGCACTCGAGGTCGAGGTAGCCGTGCTCGGCGAAGTAGGTGCCGCTGAAGGCGCCAACCGGGTACGCGATGTAGTACGGCGTGAAGTTGTCGATGATGCCCGGGAACCGTCCTGGCGCAGGCACGGTCGTTCCCTTGGTCGCCGGCTCGTACAAGTAGCAGCCCAGGTGTGCCCCATCGCGCACCGGCACCTGCAGCTCGAAACGCACGCTGGCGTAGTCCGCCGGTCGCTGGTAGCTGAAGAAGCGCTGGAGGGCCGGGGGCACCGCCGGTGCCGGGGAGCCGGGGGCGCTCGGCCCGGCAGCACTCGGCCCGGCGGCGGCCGGCAGTGCCAGGAGGAGAGAAAGGCCGGTCCCGCACACTGCCATCGCCGCCAGCCGTCGGCGCCCTCGCACGAGGGACGATTCGGCGTCGGGTCGCCGAATCCTCCCGGCGTTGCCTCGTTGTGACTGAGGCGGTCGGGTCGGCGAAGATGGTGTGATGACGGCAGCCGAGGAGTACGCGTGCTTCCCCAAGGACCGGTTCATCACGACCACGGACGGGACGCCGATCGCCTACACCGTGGTCGGCGACGGCGCCCACTCGTCGAGCCGGCCTCCGGGGCGGGCGAAGGTGCCGATCCTTTTTGTCAACGGGTGGAGCTGCACGGACACGTACTGGTCCGACATCGCGCCGGCCGTGGTCGAGTCGGGCCACCGAGCCGTCCTCGTCGATACGAGGGGCCACGGCCAGTCGGGACTGCCCCGCCCGCCCGGCTACAACGCGCACTCCCTCCGTCCCGAGGACGTCTCGGTCGAGCGTGTGGCAGCGGACTTCCTCGAGGTTCTCGACGACGCCGGCATCGAGGCGGCGGCGCTGGTCGGGCACTCGATC
>DASXYV010000186.1:0-4893 GCA_036502305.1 Acidimicrobiales bacterium | reverse complement strand
CACCCGTATCCAACCTATTTAAACGCCGGGGACAACAGTTTTCAGCTGATATCCGCGACCCTGGTTGGCTTGATGAGCATCCCTGGACTGGCCGTCCTGTACGGCGGCCTGGTCCAGAAACGCTGGGCCGTCAACACCCTGCTCATGACCTTCACAGCCTTCTCGGTGGTGCTGGTCGCGTGGGTCCTGTGGACCTACGACATGGGCTTCGGGACTCCGTGGCACGTCGGGCCGGGGATCCTGAACAGCATGGTCGGCATCCCAGGACAAGTGGTGGGCCACGGCCAGGAGCAGATGCAGGCCAACATCCCGCTGCTCAGCGGGGCCGGGCTCATGCCCCCATTCCGCTTCCCGCAGTCCACGCTCGTCTACTTCCAGTTCGTCTTCGCCGCCATCACGCCCATCCTGTTTATGGGGAGCGTGCTGGGCAGGATGAACCTCAAGGCGTGGGTGCCCTTCGTGCTGCTCTGGAGCACCTTCGTCTACTCGGTGAACGCCTTCCTGATCTGGGGTGGCGGGTACTGGGCGGGGAAGGGAGCGGTCGACTGGAGCGGTGGTTACGTCATCCACCTCGCCGCGGGGACCTCGGGCTTCGTGGCCGCGGCGGTGATCGGACCAAGGTTGAAGCGCGACCGAGAGATCGCCGCGCCCAACAACCTGATGTTCGTCGCGGTCGGAGCTGGCCTGCTGTGGCTGGGCTGGAACGGCTTCAACGGCGGCGATCCGTACTTCGCCGGAGCCAACGCGTCGACCGCTGTCATCAACACCAACCTGTGCGCGGCTGCGGCGTTGCTCACCTGGGTCATCTGGGACATGTTCGCCGGTCCGCAGAAAAAGCCGACCTTCCTGGGCGGTGTCAACGGCATGATCGTCGGACTGGTGGCCATCACGCCGGCTGCAGGGTTCGTCGACGGGACAGGCGCCCTCCTCATGGGTCTCATCGCCTCGAGCATCGTCTGGCTGGCCTGGAACAAGCTCTCCAAGGTCCGGCCGTTCAGCAAGGTCGACGACGCCATGGGGGTCGTCTACACGCACGGGATCGCCGGACTCACCGGTGGTCTGCTTGTCGGCTTCTTCGCCAATCCCGACGTCATCGTCTACCTCGGGGGGGGTGGGGCCTCCCGCACATCGGTCCGCGGTCTGATCTACGGGCATCCGTGGCTGGTGATGCTCCAGCTCATGACCGCCCTCACCATCATCGGGTGGGACGCTATCGTCACCTTCATTCTCCTCAAGATCGTCGGGGTGTTCGTGCCCTTGCGGTACACCGACGAGGAGCTCGCGCTCGGCGACGTCGCCGTCCATGACGAGGAGGTCTATCCCGATGAGAGGGTGCTCGAACGGGTCGGTGCCCGGTCGGGGGCCCTGGCCAGCGCCGACCAAGGAGCGAGCATCCGCTCGGCTGGAGCTGGCGGAGGAGGGGGACCCGACGTCGCCCTCCCACCAACCGGTATGACAGCGTCGACTGACGAGAGGATCTGGGAAGGAGGCGACCGATGAAGCTCGTCACAGGAGTCGTCAAGCCGTTCAAGCTCGACGACGTACGCGAGGCCCTCAAGAAGATCGGCGTGCAAGGCATGACCATCGGTGAGGTCCAGGGCTTCGGCCGCCAACGCGGGCACACCGAGGTCTACCGCGGAGCCGAGTACCAGGTGGAGTTCGTGCCCAAGGTGCGCTTCGAGGTGCTGGTCGACGATGCCCATGCCGACGAGGTGGTCGAGGCCATGACCAACGCAGCGCGTACCGGCAAGATCGGCGACGGCAAGATCTGGGTCACCCCGCTGTCGGAGATCGTCCGGGTGCGCACCGGAGAGCGGGGCAGCGAGGCGCTGTAGCAACCCGCCCCCTTGAGGTGGCGGGGACAGGAGTCGGGTCGACGATCCGGCTTCTGTCCCCGTCGCCGTTTGTGCGCCCACATTTTGGCGAAATCGCGGCCGGTACCGCCCACGCCCCGCGCCCACGTGCGGGCGCCGCACCGGCGCCGGCGGCTCAGCCGGGCTGGTGCAGCTCGATGAGATTGCCGTCGGGGTCGTTGACGAAGGCCTGTTGCGCCCTGGCGATGGGAATGGGATCGCTCACGGTGATGTCGCGGGACCGAAGCTCGCTGATCGCCGCGGCCAGGTCGTCGACCTGGAGGGCGAAGTGCTGGCCCTCGTCCTGCGGCAGCTCGCCCTCCACCAGGTGGACCTGCTGGCCGCCGGCGTCGAGCCAGGCACCGCCGAAGCCGAGGTCCGGCCGGTCGCCGCGCACCGAGAGCCCGAGGACGTCGCAGTAGAAGCGCGCTGCCTCCCGGACGTCCCGGACCTTGATCGAGACGTGATGGACACCAAGCGTTCTCACGATTCCAGTCTTTCGCGATCCGTTGGCTCCTGCTGGAGGTAGGGCGCGAAGCGAGCCCGACGGTCAGGGGTGATCCGGGCGGGCTTGCCCGTCTTCAGCCTGACGAAGATCCCGAGTTGCCTGGCCGCCGCCGCCAGCCGGCCGTTCGACGTGATGCGGAAGTCGATGGCCGCCGACGCAGCCCGCAGCTCGGCGAGGTCCAACGACATGTGCACGGGATCGCCGAGCTTCAGCGGCATCCGGTAGTCGATCTCGGTGCGCACGAGCAACGGGGCCAGCCCCTCGGCGAGGAGCTCCGGGGTCGGTATGCCGGCGTCGACGAGCAGCTGGAGGCGCCCGATCTCCAGCCAGCGGATATAGGTGATGTTGCTGACGTGCCCGGCGAAGTCGATATCGAAGGTGTAGATGTCGAGGTCGAGCTCGACCGTGCGGTGACCAGTGGAGCCGCCGGGACCGGCGCGACCACCGCGAGCCTCGGGGCGCCGGCGCATGGACCGCGAGCCTAGGTGCTGCGCACCTGCGGCTCTCTCATCGGGCCGGCCTCCCGGGGCGTCCACCGCTGTCCCCCTCAGCTCGTGATGTCCTTGGTCGAGAACCTGGCCCAGGCGGCCCCGAGGAAGATGAGGATGTAGACACCCTGGATGAGGAAGCCTCGGGTCACGTTGTGCCACAGGATGGGGAATCGGAAGATGTCCACGAACGACAGCCAGTAGTGCGTGGGGAGGTACGGCTTGAGCACGGCGGCGGCGTCGAGCAGGTCGAGGACCTCCGAGCACACGAGCACGGCGATGGCTCCGAGCCCCGCTCCGACGGGTGAGTCGGTGAGCACCGAGGCGAACAGGGCGATGGCCGCGACGCCGAGCATGGAGACCATGGCGAACACCACGGCGACGAAGATGCGAAGCGTGGCGTCCTGGGCCGGAACGGTCTGACCCGAGACGGTCGCGAGTGGATGGACGCCGAAGAGCGACGCTCCGACGATGAAGCCCACCCCGGCGATCACGAGGACCGCCAGCACCACGAAGATGCTGACCGTCGCGAGCTTGGTGAGCAGCAGGTAGCCGCGCGACACCGGCCGGATCAGCAGGTAGCGGAGCGTGCCTCCCGCCGCCTCGCCGGCGACGGCCTCCCCGCCGACCATGGCCACGGCCACTGGTAGGAACAGCGGCAGCACGAGACCCAGCGCGGCCACGGGGAACAGGCTGCCGTTGCTGAGCACCTCGGCCAGCAGGGGAGGGCCCGTTCCCGGCCGGGGAGCAACTCCGGTCACCTTGAGGAGGATCCCCACCACGGCGGGCAACCCGGTGAGCACCGCGATGATCAGCCAGGTGCGGGGGCGCACGATCAGCTTGTAGAGCTCAACCCGCAGCACTGTCCCGGTTCCCTTCGCTCGGCGCGCTCCGGTCCGCGGTCTGGTGGCCCGTGAGGTCGAGGAACAGGTCCTCCAGCCGGCGCCGCTCGATAACGAGCTCCCGCACCCGCACGCCCTTCTCCACCAGCACCCGATTGAGCTCCTCCGGGGCCTTGCCGTCGAGGGCCAGCACCACTGCGCTCGGCGTCCGGTCGTGGACGGTCACGCCGCCGATGCTCGGGGCCAGCTCGACGGCGGCGCCCACGTCGGGGGTCTCGACCCGGACCCGACCGGTCGGAGCGAGCAGCTGGCTGACGTCGCCCTGGGCGAGCAGTCGGCCGTCCGACATGATCGCTGCCCGATTGCAGATCAGCTCGACCTCGCCAAGCAGGTGGCTGGAGAGGAAGACCGTCGTCCCGTGGGTCACGAGCTCGCGGAGCAGGTCGCGGATCTCGTGGATCCCCTGGGGGTCCAGCCCGTTGGTCGGCTCGTCGAGGATGACGAGGCGGGGGCGCCGGAGAAGGACGGCGGCGATGGCCAGGCGCTGCTTCATGCCCGTCGAGTAGGCCTTCACCGGACGCCGGGCGGCGCCCTCGAGCCCCACCTTGTCGATGGCGTCGCCGATCCGGCGCCGACGGCCGGCGCGCGTGTCGTCCCGCCGCGCCGCTTCGATGAGGGCGAGGTTCCTGGCACCCGACAGATGGCCGTAGAACCCGGGCTCCTCCACGATGGCGCCGATCCCGGGAAGGACAGCTCCGCCCTCGGCAGGCATGTCACGGCCGAGCACGCGGATCCGCCCGGCGCTCGGGAAGACGAGGCCGAGCAGCATGCGCACCGTTGTCGACTTGCCCGACCCGTTCGGTCCGAGGAAGCCGTAGAGATCGCCCTCTTCCACCTCGAGGTCCAGGCGCTCCACGGCGGTGACGGTGCCGTAGTGCTTGATCAGCCCGCTGGTCTCGATCACCGCGCTCACAACGGAGCCACTCCCAGGTACGGAAGGCTGCCGGCGAGGCTGGCCAGCTGACCGGGAGGGACGGCGCCGATGATGGCGTACAGCGCGCCCCCGTTCGACACCACGAGCCCGTTGAGCAACGGCGTCTGCACCAACCGGCCCCGGCCCACCGGGGTGTCGATCATCGGCAGGCGGGCCAGCTGCCGGTCGAGCTGGCCCCCGACCTGCCCGGGGATGCCGACCGCGGCCA
>DASXYV010000185.1:0-5077 GCA_036502305.1 Acidimicrobiales bacterium | reverse complement strand
GGCGCCAGGCTCGCCGAGTGGGAAGACCGGACGGCCGGGCCCCGACCGAGTCGGTCCCGGCCCAGGACCTGTCGGGCCGCGGGCCACGATCTCAGCACCACGCCGCCACCCTAGGTCTCGCCGGCGAGCAGGCGGGACAGCTCCTCGCCGTTGCGCTGGGCCCAGTCCTGGTGACAGTTGTTCATGAGTACGTGGGTGATGCTGGTCTGCCCCGAGAGCTGCCGAAGCCGGGGAACCCAGTCCTCGAGCTCGGCCTCCGTGTAGCGGTAGGCGAACCGGCGCTGCACCGAGCCACTCTCCCACTCGGCGTCATTGCGCCCGTGGAAGCGGACGACACCGAGATCCGACGTCGCCAGCACCACGGGCGGGACCGAGCTCCGGAAGCCCTGGGGCATGTCGACGCAGACGTAGGCGATGTCGTAGCCCTCCAGGAGGTCGATGGTCTCGGCCCGGTTGTCCTCGTGCAGCCAGCTCTGGTTGCGGAACTCGACGCAGATCCGCAGGGGTCGCGCTCGCTGGACGCAGTCGAGGATGTAGCGCTTGTTGGAGCTCTTCAGCGTGAACCACGGAGGGAACTGGAACAGCAGGGCCCCGAGCTTGCCCGCCCGGTGCAAGGGGTCCAGGGCCGAGCAGAAGCGCGCCCACATCTCGTCCACGACGCCCGGCTCGAGATCCTTGGGGTAGAGGCGCTTCTTGTCGGCCGGATGCGGAAGATCACGCGGGATCGCCTCGGCCATCGTCGGGTGCTGGGTGAACAGCGAGAAGGCCTTGATGTTGAACACGAAGTGATCCGGGGTCCGCTCGGTCCACCGCCGGGCCACGTCGGCGACCGGCGGGAAGTAATAGGTCGAGTCGACCTCGACGAGCGGGAACCGGGATGCGTAGTGCTCGAGCCTGGCCTCGGCCGAGTTGACACCCGGTGGGTACCACCCGGACTTGATGAGGGATCGATCCGTCCACGACGCCGTGCCGACGAGGATGTCCCCCACCGCGATCGGGTCACCGCCGGCCCTTGGCGGGTCGGTCGCGCTGAATGAGCGCCGAGAGCCCGCCGCCGCGAGGATTGCCCTTGCAGTCGAGGCACAGGCGGGCGGCCGGCAGCGCCTCCAGTCGCGGCCCGTCGATCGCCTCACCACAGTTGTCACACCGGCCGTACGTGCCGTCGTCGATCTTGCCAAGGGCCCGATCGACATCTTCGATCGTCGCCCTGGCCAGCTCGACAACCGTGCGATCGCGGTCTCTCGCAACCCCCGTGCTGTCTCCCTCGCCCGACTCCTCGTCGAACTGCACCTCGTCGGGTCCGGTGACCTCTGCGAGGCTGGCCAGCTCCGCCTCGCACTCGTCCCGCTGGGTCTCGCTGCTCAGCCGCGCCCGCCGGAGCAGCTCCCGTTGCCGGGCGAGGAAAGAACCCGGCGAGTCGGCTGCGTCACCGACCCGGTGAGCGCCGGGCTCTGTGACGGACGCCTCGCCGCCGACCGGAGTCGCCCCGCCGGCGACATCCGATGAAGTTTGGGTGATGTGCATCGCACCGCCTTGTCAACGCAGGTCCTCGAACCCTGGTGAACTACCCGCGATGCTGACCGGGCAACCTCATCGAGTTGGTGGCGTGTGTTAGGACGCGGCGAGCGGCCCTAGTTAGGCGGGCCGACGGCGGTGCCTCCGGTCTGGACGGCATAGCCGGTGTAGGTGCCGCTGCCGCCGACATCGGGCGCGTCATGGCTGTACGCGATGTGCGCGAGCCCCGACTGGTCGGTGTCTACCCCGAAGTCGTCGAACAGCTGGCGTCCCGACGAGCACGTGGCACCGGCCTCGCAAACCGGGCCCTTGTGCACCGTCACGACGGGCGACGGTGCCGTCCAGCCAGCCGCGGTGCCCGCCGCGTCTTGAGCGAAGTACACCGACCAGCTCTGGTTGGCTCCGGGCGCCGTCGTGCTGGCGTAGTACACGAGGTCCACGCCGCTCGAGGTGGCGACGAGCCACGGGAAGATGGCCTGAGCGCTGTTGGTGCTGACCGGCCCAGAGCAGGACCAGGTGGCACCGTGGTCGTTCGAGACGGCGGTGACCACGTTTGTGTCGTTCGACCAGGCCATCCACAGGTTGCCGGAGGGGTCGACCGACACGTCGGGGAAGTTGTGGGCGAGAGAGGTCTGCGACGAGCCGGTGCTGCAGGACACGGGGCGGTCCACCCACGTGTAGCCCCCATCGTTCGACACGGCCAGGTATGCCTCGTTCTGGGAGGAGCCCGACGACGTCGAGGGAGCCACGAACGATTGGAAGGCCCAGAACGGGGTCTTGCCCGCCGAGTTGGCCACGGTCCCCGCAGTGTTGCGGTGGTCGATCACCAGGTTGCCGTGCTGGTTGTTCGAGACCTTGAAGTCCGAGGCGGGAATCGCCTGGCTGATCTGAGTGTAGGGGCCGCCGTCTGAGTCGCTCCGCAAGATGTCGATGTTGTTGGTGGCGATGTCGTGGAAGCTCAGCAGGGAGGTGTCAGCACCGTAGGCGGCGATCCACGGCCGATCGTCCGCCGGTACGCCGAACTGGACAGGAAAGTTGCTGAAGCTGCCCCCGTTGTCGGCCGACGTGGCCACGGCGACCGATGCCAGGTTGAGGCTGGCGACGTAGACGTTGTAGCTACCGCTCTTGTTGGCCGCCCCGGCGATGGCCAGGTCGGTGTCGCCGCCCGAGAGACCGATCCCCTGGCTGGCGTTGGGTTGGCCGCGGTAGTCGAGACTGCAGGCGCTGGCGCCCGCCCCGCCGGACTGGCCGAGGCCACGCCACACGTCGGTGCCGCCGCCCAGGCCGCGCTCGGACGACAGGAAGACGTTGTTGACGGGCGACACGTGGATGGAGGGCTCGCCGGCGACGTTGGTGCCGCAGCCCGAGCCGCTCGAGGTGTTCCCCACGGCGGTGTCCTGGAGCTGGCCGGTCGCGAAGGTGCTCATGGTCACGGCCGCCTTGGGCGAGCGCGGCCCGGGCGCCGGCTTCGGCGGGTGGGGAGACCTCGCCTCTTGGGCGCCGGCGGCCAACGCGGTCATGCCCAGCGCTCCCCCGACCAGGCTCAGCGCCGCCCCGGCGAGCACGCCCTTGCGCAGCAACGACAGCGAACGAGTCACCGTGGCCTCCCCAGTCAGGCGTGTCACAGTCCCAGCAGATGTCGAGATCGGTTTCTAGACCCGCGGGAGTGCCGCTGGCAACCCGCACCATCCGGATGCGCCGCGGCCTTGCGAGCAGCCCGGCCCAGAGGCGATCAGGAGGTCGTGCTGACGGCCGCTTCGCCCACGCGCTCGGCCCGAGGGGTGTCGAACACCAGCGGCAGCTGGTCGGCCTGGCGGATGCCGGGCGAGTAGTGGATCTCGGCACCGTCGGCGATCCGGTAGTCCGGCACTCGACGATGGAACTCCTCGATGGCGACCCGCAGCTCGAGTCGGGCCAGGTGGGCCCCCAGGCACAGGTGCGGCCCGCCGCCGAATGCCACGTGGTGGTTGTGCCCGTCCGCCAGCTCGAAGGCGTCGGAGGCGAGGAACTGCGCCTCATCGCCGTTGGCTGCCCCGAGCACCAGTGTGACGGCGTCACCCTTGCGCACCTGGACACCCCGCATCTCGATGTCCTGCGTGGCGGTACGCAGCACGACCTGGACCGGGGTCTCCCGCCGCAGGAGCTCGTCGACCGCCGGCTCGATCAGGGACGGGTCGTCGACCAGCTGCCGCCGTCGATCGGGATGGCGAGCCAGGTAGGCGATCATGCAGTCCAAGGTGGCGGTGACCGTATCGAGGCCCCCGAGGAGCAGGAGGTGGAGGATCCCGAGCAGCTCCTCTTGGGTGAGCTCCCGACCGTTCATGTCGGCGCCTACCAACTGGCCGAGGAGGCCCTCGTCCGGATCCCGGCGGGATTCTTCGATGGCCCGTTCGAAATAGGCGTTGATCTCTCGGCCTGTCGCCTCCCGGATCCGGGCCGCGCCCTCGAAATCGTCACGGGGAACGTCGGGGCGGACGGTGTTGTCCCGCCACTGCAAGAAGGTGGGCAGGTCCGCCTGGGGCAGGCCCAGGAGGCGCAGGAAGATCGTGGACGGGAGCGGTGTGGCGAAGTCCTCGTGGAAGTTGCAGCCGCCGCGGTCGATGAACCCGTCGATGATCCGGTTGACGAGGGCGCGCACGTCGGCCTCCATGGCCGCGATCTTCTTGGGCGTGAACTCCGGGTTGAGCAGCCGCCGGTATCCGGTGTGGTCAGGCGGGTCGATCTGCAGGGGGATGAGCGGCTGCTCCTGGCCGATCGACACCGCGTCCATCGCCGACGAGAAGATCTCGGGGTGGCGCAGGGCCCAGAGGACGTCCTCGTAGCGGGAGATGTAGATGGCCGGGGCCGCGTCCATCTCCGAGCGACCGACCGGACACTGCTCGCGCAGCCACCGGTAGGACTCGTGCGGATCGTCGGCCGACTCCTGCGAGAACACCGCCAACACCGGGTCTGTGTACGGAACGGGCTCGGTCTCGATGATGGGCTCGGTATCCATGTCGTCTCCTCGGTCTCCTCGGACCGGCCTCGCGGCCGGCCGATCTCGATCCTCCGGCTCGCTCAGCTGTCGCCTCGCAAGCCGGCCCAGCAGAACCGCCACAGGTACACCGCCACTTCGCGGGGCTCCGCCCGGCCCAGGGCCACGTCGTTGATCCCCGAGAGCAGGACCCCGAAGACGGTCTCGGCTACCCGCGACGGGTCGCGGCTGACCTCGTCGGAAAGGCCGGCGGCGGCGAGCTCGGCGGCGAGCATGTCGATGAGCGGTGCCAGCGCCGCCCGCAGCTCGACGGGGTGACCCTCGGCGAGGCGGCGGTGCTCGCGCACGAGGACCCCGACGTAGCCGAGAGCGCCGGGGAGGGTCAGGAACTCGAACAGGCCATCCACGTAGGCCCGGAGCCGGTCGACCCCCTCGGGCCGGGGCGCCGTGGCCTCGGCGAGCATGGAGGCGCCCACCCGGCTGTCCTCCTCCAGCAGGGCGATGAGCAGCTCGTCCTTGCCGGGGAAGCAGCGGTAGAAGCTCTTGAGCGAGAGGCCGGCCCGCTCGGTGACTTGGGTGACGGTGAAT
>DASXYV010000184.1:0-9784 GCA_036502305.1 Acidimicrobiales bacterium | reverse complement strand
TGGCCTCGACGATCTCTCCCGCCAGCACCCGGACACGATCCTCGAGACGGCCGACCATCCTCGGGGTGAACCCCTTGTTCACGAGAAGGCGGTAGCGCGTGTGCATGGGCGGGTCCATGTTGAGCATCATCATGCGCTGCTGGGCCAGCATCTCGTCGTCCTGGTCCATGAGCAGCGCGCTGCCCCGGTTGGAGGAGTAGGTCTCCCAATCCCGGTTGATGGCCACCACGTCGTCGTACCGGGTGACGGCCCAGAAGCCGGATCCGTCGGGCTCGTCCTGCCAGCAGATCGGCGCCTCGGACCGCAGGGTCGCCAGCATGTCGTGGGGCACGCCGCGGACGAAGACGTCCTTGTCGGCCAGGTCAACGTCGGCAATATCCACTCGTGGTCCTCCTCACCCGACTTGAAACCGATTCTAGATCTGATCGGGCGTCAGGTTGCCACCGAGCCCGCCCGAGGCGTCACCGGTACTGCTCGACGATCTGCCCGAGCGACCCCTGCACGAGGGGGTCGCTCGAGACGGCGATCGAGCCCGAGAACGGGTACTCGAGGATGAGGACGGTCGCCAGCGCCAGACCGACGACCGAGGCCAGGGACACCACGAGGATGGCGTCGAGCCCGCCGTGGTGGGTCTTGAGGAAGAGGCTCGTGATGATGCTGATCACGGCCAACGAGAACAAGAGGGCGATCAGGGTGCCGGGAACAGCCGCGTCCGCGCTCGTGACGCGCGCGTTCCGCTCCGTGATGAGCGCGTCCGCCTGTGAGACGGCAGAGTTGTAGAAGCTGATCTGTGTCTCCGTCTCCGGCGTGTACCCGCGCAGCGCCCTGGAGATCTCGAGGAGCTTCCGCTGGGACTCGGGGTCCTCGTGCCCGGCTCGCAAGGCCGGGAACTCGTGGTCGCGAACCTCGACGATGTAGTCGGCCACCGACTTCTCGACCGACGCCTTCGGCGCATCCGGGAAGGCGTCCGCGTCGGTCTCGATTTTGCTCAGGGAGCTTGCCTCCTCTTCGACGTCGGTCGACGCGTCCTTGTAGCTCCCGTGAAGGTCGACGATCACCAGCGCGAGGAGGAGGGCGAAGAAGGTCATCACGATGGCGCTGACGGCCAGGACGACCTGGCTCGAGCTCTCGTCACGCCAGGCGGGCAGGAAGGCTCGGAGGAGGGCGATCCCGCCGATAGCGAGGATCACAGCAGCGACGACGAACACGACGATCAGCGCCCACTCGGGTACAGCGTTGAGCAGCGCCCGAGCCATGGCTCAGTCTTACATCAGGGCGGGAAGACCCAGTTGCCGAAGATCAGGTTCAGGGTGCCGGTGTCGGCGACTGCGGATAGGAGGATTCTGATTGCCGGAGAACAGGTTCGCCCCAACTTGTTGGGAAAACTGGCATGTGTTCTACTCGGGCCATGAGCGGTATCTGCGACGGTCGGGTGGTCATCGTGACGGGGGCAGGTCGGGGCATCGGCCGCGGCCACGCGCTCGAGTTCGCCCGCCAGGGCGCCAAGGTGGTGGTCAACGACCTCGGTGCCGAGGTGGACGGGACGGGCAGCTCGTCAGGGGTCGTCGGCGAGGTCGTCGACGCCGTCCGCGCCGGAGGTGGCGAGGCGGTGGCCAACGGCGACGACGTGGCCGACTGGCAGGGTGCCCAGCACCTGATCTCGACTGCGCTCGAGACCTGGGGACGCCTGGACGTGGTGGTCAACAACGCGGGCATCCTTCGGGACCGGATGCTCGTGAGCATGACCGAGGACGACTGGGACCTCGTCATGCGGGTGCACCTCAAGGGCACGTTCTGCGTCACCCACCACGCCGCCGCCCACTGGCGCGAGCTGGCCAAGGGTGGCCA
This sequence comes from Acidimicrobiales bacterium, assembly GCA_036502305.1. Lineage (GTDB taxonomy): Bacteria > Actinomycetota > Acidimicrobiia > Acidimicrobiales > AC-9 > AC-9. Next base: position 7,936 of record DASXYV010000184.1, on the reverse strand, counting down.
GCCGGCCGACGCGAGGATCATCAACACGAGCTCGGCCGCCGGGCTCTACGGCAACGTGGGGCAGACCAACTACTCCACGGCCAAGGCCGGCATCGCCGCCTTTACCGTCGTGGCCTCGGCAGAGCTCGGCCGCTACGGCGTGACCGCCAACGCCATCGCTCCCATGGCCCGCACACGGATGACCGAGGCGCTGTTCCCCGAGATCATGGCCAAGCCCGAGGAGGGCTTCGACCGGATGGCGGCCGAGAACGTGGCACCCCTGGTCACCTGGCTGGGCAGCGCGGAGTCCAAGGACGTCACCGGACGGGTCTTCGAGATCTTCGGTGGGCTGATCGCGGTGGCCGAGGGGTGGCGCCGGGGACCGTCCATCGACCAGGAGGACCGCTGGGACCCAGCCAAGCTCGGCCCCGTTGTGCGCGATCTCGTCGAAGCCGCCCAGCCGCCGAGGGTCATCGGCGCCTCCCCCGCCTGACGGCCGGCACCTGACGGCCGACGCTGGTCAGTCGCCCGGGCGTGCCTCCGCCAGCTTGCGCAGCTCCTCGACGGCCTCGGTGAAGCCGGTGGCGATGTCCCACAGATCGGGGACCATCTCCCGGCAGGCGATGGCGCCGAAGTCGACCGAGCCCATGTTGGAGAGCACGGTGAGGTTGAGACCGGCACCTTCGAGGATCGGGCCGAACGGGTAGACGGCCAGGACGCGGGCGCCGGCGCTGTACAAGGGAACAGGCGGTCCGGGGACGTTGGAGATCACCAGGTTGTGCACGACCGGATGGCGGTCGGCGAGCTTGCTGGCCGAGTAGAAGCGGGCGGCCCGGGCGAAGACGGCTGGCGCCGCGAACTCGGCCCAGTTCTGCAGGGCATCGGCGCCGATCGCACCATGGACGTCCTTGGCCGACTTGGTGTCTCCCCGAATGAGCAAGAGCCGCTCGAGCGGGTCCTCGATGTGCACCGGCAGCCCGACGAACATGGCCGAGAGCTGATTGCCGGCCTGGTCCTGCTTCTCCTCGCTGCGGATCGAGACGGGCACCGACGCCACGAGGGACCTTTCGGGCAGGTCGTCGTGGGCGATCAGCCACTTGCGCATCGTGCCGGCGCAGGCAGCCAGGACCACGTCGTTGACCGTTGTGCCGTAGACCTTCTTGACCAGCTTGAAGTCGTCCAGGGAGGCCTTGCCGAAGGCGACTGACCGGTGGGGAGTGATGGAACCGCTGAACCGCGTACGCGGAGCGGTGAACGGCAGCGTCGCAGCCGGCCCCTCGTTGCGCCGGACCACCTGCAGCAATTCCAGGGCCGACCTGCCGGTCCGGGCGATCGTCGGGAACACCTGAGGCCAATGACGGATGCGGGACGCGACCGAGTGCGTGACGAGCTCGACGTCGGAGGGCTTGTGCTCGGGCTCCCAGTCCTGCGCCGGGGGTTCCACCTTGGTGTCGGGCTCGAGGTCGAACAGGTGCACCATGAGGTCGGCACCGGACACTCCGTCGATGACGCAGTGGTGCATCTTGGCGATGAGGGCCACGTAGCCGTGCTCCAGGCCCTCGGCCACCCACATCTCCCACAGGGGCTTGCTCCGGTCGAGGGGACGGCTGGCGATGTTGCCCACGAGCTCGGCCAGCTCCTGGAGCGTCCCCGGAGCGGGGACGCCGATCCGGAAGAGATGGTTGTCGATGTCGAAGGCCGGGTCCTCGATGAGAAGGGGATGGGCCAGCTGGAAGGGAACGGTCATGACCCGCTCCCGAAACGGCGGCAGGAGGTGCATCCGGCTGGTCAGCATCTCCCTGACCGTGTCGATCGAGTAGCCGCCCGGCATCGTCGACGGGTCGAGGAGGATCACCCCCGTCACGTGCATGTGCATGGAGGGTGTCTCGGCGTACAGGAAAATGGAGTCGAGACCGGACAGTCGCCTCATCTCACGCCCCCTTTGGTGAGGCGACCGGCTCGCAGGCCCGGTCGCGGGCCCAGCGGTAGTCGGCCTTGCCGCTGGGCGATCGAAGGATCTTGTCCACCACCGACAGCTGGCGGGGGACCTTGTAGCCGGCCATTCGCGTCCGGCACCAGGACTGGATGTCATCGAGCGTCGGGCGCTCGTCACCGCGGGGCTCGACCACGGCGACCACCCGCTCGCCCCAACGTTCGTCCGGTACGCCGACGACCACGGCGTCGAAGACGGCCGCATGGCTCTTCAGGACGGCCTCGACCTCCTCCGGGTAGACCTTCTCGCCGCCGGTGTTGATGCTCTCGGAGCCCCGACCGAGCAGCGCGACGGTCCCGTCCGCCTCGACCTTGGCCATGTCGCCGGGAAGCACCCAGCGGACGCCGTCGACCTCGACGAAGGTGCTCGCCGTCTTGGCCTCGTCCTTGTGGTAGCCGAGGGGGATGTGACCCCGGCGGGCCAATCTGCCAGTGGCGCCAGAGCCCGGGACCACCGGCCGGAGCTGATCGTCGAGCACGGTCGTCTGCTCGTTGAGCGTGAACCGGGGAAGCTCGTCCTCGGCCGTCGAGCCAGGAAGACTCGACCGGCTCCCCACGGTGCCCGTCTCTGACGCGCCGAAGCCGTCCACGATGAGGGCGTTCGGCACCACGGAGGACAGCGCCTGCTTGGTCGATGGAGAAAGGATCGCACCGCCGGACCCGATGACGATCAGCGTCGACGTGTCGTTGGGCTCGGTTGCTCCAGCCAGCGCGTCGGCGAGGGGGCGGGCCATGGCGTCACCGACGATCACGAGGACGTTCACCTTCTCCTGGTCGATCAGGCTCCAGACCGTCCCGGGATCGAATCGCCCGTGGGGTGTCACCACCAGGCGCCCGCCGCTGAAGAGCGACGTGAACGCCAGCCAGTGGGCACTGACATGCATGAGAGGAGGGGTGGCCAGGGTGACCATCCCGGGATCGAGGAGCCGGTCCACCAGCTCCTCGGGGCGGGCGATGAAGTTGCCGGCCTGGAGCGGGTCGCCGCCGCCCATGGCGGCGAAGAAGATGTCCTCGTGGCGCCAGAGGACGCCCTTGGGCATCCCCGTGGTGCCGCCCGTGTAGGCGCAGTAGATGTCGTCGCCCGAGCGCGGTGCGAAGTCCCGGTCAGGTGACGCGCCCGCTAGTGCGTCCTCGTAGCCGACGGCGCCGGGAGGCGGCGCTGCCTCGGTACCGTCCTCGACGACGACCAGGGAGCGCAGCGGGGATAGGCCGGCGGTCACGGCGGCGACGCGGGGGCCGAACTGCTGGTGGGCAACGACGGCGACGAGGTCGGCGTCGTCGAACAGGTGGGCGAGCTCGGCGTCGACGTAGCGGTAGTTGACGTTGATGGGGATGGCCCTGATCTTGAAGGCGCCCAGCATGCCCTCGACGTACTCGGTGCCGTTGAGAAGCTGGAGCCCCACATGGTCGCCGGCGCTGACGCCCGCGGCCAGGAGGTGGTGGGCCAGTCGGCTGGCCCGGTCGTCGAGCTCGCGATAGGTCAGCCGACGACCTCCCGCGACCATCGCCTCGTGTTCGGGGATGGCGTCTGCCACCAGCTCGAACAGATCACAGAGATTGAATGTCCGAGACGGTCGTGTCGGATCCCCAGCATCCTGACGTACCATCAGGTGCATGCTAGTTGGTGGCGGTGAGGGCGAGCCGGGGCCGCAGACGGCGTCAGCTGGGAGGCCGCTGCCGGCCGAGGTCTACCGCCTGCTGGTGCGGGCGGCTGAGCCTCCCGTGCGCATCGCCATGACGGCGCCGCGCACGGCCGCGTTCGTGGCCCGCTCCTGGGCCCGCAGCCGCAAGGCCCCGCTCCCCGCGTATCCACCCTCACCGCAACCGAGTGCCGGGCTGGCGGCCCAGGTAGCCATGGACGAGCTGCTCCTGGCCGTCATGAAGAGCCCGAAGCGCTACCCGCACCGCGCCGACTACGAGCGCGTCGGGCGAGAGGTCCTGGAGGCCGCCGAGCTCTTCGAGCGCCGCGGCTGGCTGACCGATCCCACCTCCTACCACCCCGACCCGCCGGCCCTCTCGTCACCGACCATCGAGGCCTGCCGGCCACTCGACCTGGCGTGGACGAGGGGCATCCCGTACGAGCACCTCTCGTTCGAGAGCGGCTACGAGCCACACGAGGGGGAGCCCGGCCGGCAGCGATGGCTCGAGGCCACGCCGAACCTGACGGCGCACGCGTGGGTCCTGCGCCATCCCGGCCCGCCCCGCCCCTGGCTGGTGTGCCTGCACGGCTTCGGGACGGGGAGCGCCATGCTCGACCTGCCGGCCTTCCGCGCCGTGCGCCTCCATCGCGACCTCGGGCTGAACCTGCTCCTGCCAGTTCTGCCCTGCCACGGTCCCCGCAAGATCAGTCGGCTGGGCTCGGACAGCCTGCTGTCGTTCGACATCCTCAACGGCATCCACGGGATCGCCCAGGGCGTCTGGGACATGCGGCGGCTGCTGGGGTGGGTCAGGAACGAGGGTGCGCCGGCGATCGGCCTCTACGGCATCTCCCTCGGCGGCTACATGACAGCCCTCCTGGCCGGGCTGGAGGACGGCCTGCGGTGCGCCATCGCCGGCATCCCGGCGGCCGACCTGCCGCACCTCTTCTTCCATCACTCTCCTCCCCAGGTCCGCCGTCGGGCCGCCGAGCACCACCTCCTCGGCGAGGAGGCGAGCCGGATCCACCGGGTGATCTCGCCCCTGGTCCTCGAGCCCCGCGTACCTCACTCGGGCCGGTTCATCTACGCCGGGCTCGCCGACCGCCTGGCCACGCCGGGCCAAGCCCAGCGGCTGTGGCTCCACTGGGACCGACCCACCATCCACTGGTACCCGGGCAATCACGTCGGGTTCTACTGGGCACGCGAGCTCGGCGACTTCGTCGACACCGCCCTCGTCTCCTCGGGGCTGGCCGACACGCCAGCCGTCTCCGCCACGGCCTAGGGCGTCGTGGAACGTCTCACCGGCATCGACGCCGGGTTCCTGTACATGGAGACCCCGACGCTGCACATGCACACCCTCAAGATCTCGATCGTCGACCCCACGACCGTCCCCGGCGGGTACTCGTTCGCACGGGTCGGCGAGGTCCTCGGTGAACGGCTCCACCTGCTGCCACCATTTCGGCGCCGGCTGGTCGAGGTTCCCGGGGGGCTGCACCATCCCCTCTGGATCGAGGACCCGCAGTTCGACCTGGCCCACCACCTCCACCGGGCCGAGATCGCCGCTCCCGGTGGGCCCCGCCAGCTCGGCGAGCTGATCTCCGACATCGCCAGCCGCCAGCTCGACCGGCGGTACCCGCTCTGGGAGCTGTGGGTCGTCGAGGGAATCGCGCACGGCCACATCGGCTTCGTGGCCAAGATCCACCACGCTGCGGCCGACGGGGTGGCCGCCGCGGCCATGCTCGCCAACGTGCTCGAGGCCGAGGCCGACCCGGGAGATCGGCCCGAGAGCAAGGCCGACCCGGGAGATCGGCCCGAGAGCAAGGCCGACCCGGGGCCGGTCGCCCCGCCGTCGGCGCCTTGGCGGCCCGAGCCCATCCCGCCTCCCACCCAGCGCCTCGTCGATGCCCTGCTGGACCTGCTCCGCAATCTCGCCAGCCTGCCGGGCCTGCTGCGTAGGACGGCTTCGGGGCTCGCCGCGGTGGTCCGGCGGCGGCGCTCCGGCGCCCTCTCGCCGCCCCTTCCGTTCAGCACGCCGCGCACCTCGTTCAACCGGGCCCTAACCCCGAACCGGTGGTTCGCCATGACGTCGCTCCCACTCGATGAGGTCAAGGAGGTCCGCCGGGCCTTCGACGCCACGGTCAACGACGTGGTCCTGGCGCTGTGCGCGGGCGCCCTCCGGCTTTACCTCGACGAGCGGGGCGAGCTACCCGATCGCCCCCTCCTTGCCGGCGTGCCCGTGTCGGCCGGTCCCACCGACCACGGGCAGCGCCTGGGAGGCAACAAGGTCTCCAACCTGTTCACGTCGCTGCGGACCGACATCGCCGACCCGGTCGAGCGCCTGCGGGCCATCCACGATGTCACCCAGGCGGCCAAGGAGGTGCAGGACGCCCTGGGCAGCGAGCTGCTCATCGACTGGAGCGAGATCACCCCGCCGCGCCTCTTCTCGGCCTGGATGCGTCTGTACTCGCGGCTGCGGCTTGCCGATCGCCACCGCCCGCCGATCAACCTGGTGATCTCCAACGTCCCGGGGCCCCGCCAGCCGCTCCACATCGCTGGAGGGCGTCTGCTCGACCTCTACTCGATGGGTCCCATCCTCGAGGGGATCGGGCTCAACGTCACCGTGTGGAGCTACGTCGACCGGCTGGGCTTCGGCCTGGTCGCCTGCCGGGAGACCATGCCCGACCTGTGGGACCTGGCTGACCATCTCCACGACGCCCTGGCCGAGCTGCGCAAGGCGGCTCAGGCCGCCTGACGCTCCCCGGGGGAGTCGTCGACGAGGCCCGCGTCGCCTATGTGGCCGCGGAGGCCACCAGGGCGAGGCGCCAGTCCGCCGGTGCACCCCGTAACGCCTCACCCCTCGGCCAGGCGACCCGGGGATGGGGCGGGAAGACAGCAGCCGAAACGGTGCTGCCCCCGCCCCATCCGTCAAGTCTTCTGACCTGAGGGTCAGTCCAGAAGCGTTCGCCCTCTCAGCTACAAGTACGTTGCTCGATGGAACCGCCCCGTTCGATGTTGGCGGGCTGAAGGTGCAGGTTGTCGTGAGCACGGTCGCGCCACCCTGCGAGACAGAGATTGTTGCGCTCGTAAATGCTCCCGTCGTTGGAGTCGCTGCCTGCGACGCCAGCCTCCGACGCCAACCGACGATGACGAGCAGGTAGCAGCGCCTTGGTCGGTTCGGTCTTCATCAGGACTTGTCCTGGGCGACAGGAGATAACTAGATCACCTGGGTCATCTTCAGGATGAATAGCTAACTGCGTAACGCCTCAGGGGCCGCTGAGCGCTTCTATATGTGGCTCAGATTGGGCTGTGGCGGGACGTGCGAAGCTGACCGCATCAGGCGCCGAGGCATAACGGTTGTCGTACTACCGACCCGCGACGAAGGGAGAGAACCTTGATTCGTCGAGTGGTTGCTCTTGTAGGTGTGCCGTTGGCGGCCTGTGCGGTGACAGCGGGGGCGACCGCTGGCACCGCGTTGGCTTCTACCAATCCCGCGAACGCCCCACAGGGAACGCATGTCCAGAGGGGCTCGCCCAGCTGCTCGGTTAGTGGCCAGAACGTCTCGTGTGTGTCGTTCGAGCTCGCGGGTGTCGGCAACACCAACGCGACGGCGAACTTGGCGGCCAGGTATTCGGCCACCGTCGTCTGCATCAACGGCGGCGGAAACCCGTCCGATTCGCAGCACCAGGGGACCTTCACGTCGACGTCGAGCAGCGGCCAGCTTTCCCCGAAGAACGGTAGGCTGAGGGTGCCTCAACTCTCAGTGACCGCCCCGACGGAACAGCAGTTCCTGGCACAGCAGACGTGCCCCAACCCGAACTGGACCCCAACGATTCCGGGGGGGATCACGCTCTCGAGCTTCACGTATACGGTGTCGTTCGCGGGCTTCAGCGGGCCGTACATCACGATCACGGGCCCCTGATAAGCCAGTAGGCCGGTAAGCCGCTAACAAGAAGGGCCGGAGTCTCGGGGAGGCTCCGGCCCTTTCTGTGAGCTTCGCACTGCGGTTACTGAACTATCGCACGCTTTGGCAAGCCTGGGCACCACGTACGCCTGTGCACTCCTCGCACACGCTCTCGGGTATGACGCCGGCCCGCATCAGCAGGGCGAAGGTCTTGCAGCCCTGGCAGTTCTGAGGATGTCGCCGAGAATCGCTGAGCATCATTCCGTCCTGCGACATCTGCGTTTTCTGGCTTCGAGCTATCGCTGAGCGTCGCTGAGCATCGAGGACTTGAGGTACTCGGATAGGTACTCGTGGAGGTCCCTGGCCTGGTCACCGAGGGGAGAGCGGGGGGTCCCCCTGCTGACGATGGCGGGTCGGTACGGCCGAC
>DASXYV010000183.1:0-4755 GCA_036502305.1 Acidimicrobiales bacterium | reverse complement strand
CAACGACCCCCGCGCCCGGGACGAGGTGGCGAAGACCGCCGCCGCCCACACCCAGGTGCTGGCGATCACCCAGGCCGGCGAGGACCTCCTGCTGCCCGAGCCGGTGGACCTCGCCTTCTGTCGGTTCCTGCTCATGCACGTCGCCGAGCCGGTGGCGGTGCTGAGCCGGATGGCCAAAGCGGTGCGGGTGGGTGGGTGGGTGGTGGCCCAGGAGCCGATGACCAGCGCCGGCCGGGTTGGCGGCACCCCGCTCTCCATGCCCGACGCTCCGCACCCCGACCTCGGAGCGGTGCTGCCGGCGCTGGTGGGCCGGGCCGACCTCGACCTGGTCGACGCCTGGGCCGAGGCTCCCGCTGGGGCCGGGCCGGGGCCGGTCACCGACTACCTCGCCAGCCTCACCGACGTCGACCCGGGAGGCGACCCGGTGGTGCTCCCGCCGCTCGTCACCGTGCTGGCCCGCCGACAGGATCGGTAACCTGCGCGGCATGATCCCGCCCGACCTGGACGCCGCCGCCGTCGTCGTCGAGCAGGCCACCGTCGCCGTGGAGGCCGCGGCACGACATCTGGCCGCCGGAGGCGGGCCCGACGAGCACCAGGTCGTCGCGTACGACCTGGCCCATGCGGCCGCGTCCGTCGAGTGCGCCCGCGCCGTGCTCGACTACGGGTCCAAGGGAGAGGTCGAGGCCATGCTCGCCTGTGCCTTCGTGGCCGACGCCGTCCAGGACCTGGTTGCGCGCACGCTCGGGCGCGAGGACGAGTGGGGGACCGAGCCCGGGCACCTCGATGCCACTCTGCCGTTCGTGCGGGCGTACCGATCGCCGGCAGTCCTGGCCGACCTGGCCGGGGAGGAGGGCCCGCGCCACCTCGACGGCGACTTCGAGATGGTCCAGGACACGTTCCGCCGGTTCGCCGAGGACCGGATCAAGCCCGTGGCCGAGGCCATCCATCGTCACAACGAGGACATCCCCGAGGAGATCATCGCCGGCCTGGCCGAGATGGGCGCCTTCGGACTCTCGGTGCCCGCCGAGTACGGCGGCTTCGCGGCGGGCGGCGAGAGCGACTACATGGGCATGGTCGTCGCCACCGAGGAGCTGTCCCGAGGGTCGCTCGGGGCGGGCGGCTCGCTCGTGACTCGGCCCGAGATCCTCAGTCGGGCCCTCGTCAAGGGCGGTACAGAGGAGCAGAAGCATCACTGGCTCCCGAAGCTCGCCAGCGGCGAGGCCATGGCGGCGGTGGCGGTCACCGAGCCGGACTTCGGCTCGGACGTCGCGGGCATCAAGGTCACGGCGGCGCACGGCGACGGTGGCTGGGTGATCGACGGGGTGAAGACCTGGTGCACCTTCGCGGCGCGGGCCGACGTGCTGATGCTGCTGGCCCGAACGGATCCCGATCGGTCGAAGGCCCACCGCGGCCTGTCGCTGTTCGTGGTCCCCAAGGCCCGGGGCGACGGTCACGGCTTCGTGCTCACCCAGAACCCCGCAGCCGAGGGGCGGGCCGGTCCACCCGGACGTCTCGAGGGCCGCCCCATCGACACCCTCGGCTATCGGGGAATGCACTCCTACGAGCTCGCCTTCGAGGGCTGGTGGGTCCCCGACGACTGCCTCATCGGCGGGCCCGAGGGGGAGGGCCGAGGTTTCTACTACCAGATGGAGGGGTTCGAGAACGGGCGGCTCCAGACCGCGGCCCGTGCCCTCGGCCTGATGCAGGCTGCCTACGAGGCGGCCTACGCCTACGCCGCGGACCGTGTGGTGTTCGGGTCCCCGGTGCTCGACTACCAGCTGACGCGGGCCAAGCTCACCCGCATGGCGGTCATCATCCAGGCCAGCCGGCAGTTCGCCTACCAGGTGGCCCGGCTCATGGCCAAGGGCGAAGGGGCCCTGGAGGCGTCCATGATCAAGGCGTACGTGTGCCGGGCCGCCGAGTGGGTGACGCGCGAGGCCATGCAGATCCACGGCGGGATGGGCTACGCCGAGGAGTTCCCGGTGAGCCGGTACTTCGTCGACGCCCGGGTCCTCTCGATCTTCGAGGGAGCCGACGAGACGCTCGCGCTCAAGGTCATCGCCCGCCGGCTGGCGGGCTCGACCTCTTGAGTCGCGTCAGGTCTCAACGGTGAGGCCGCACAGGTAGAACCAGTAGGTCCTCCAGCGGACCACGCCGGTGATCGGCACCGACAGCAGCGTCCAGAACATCTCCCAGGTGCGCCGGTACCCCTCCAGACGGCCGAGCTTCTGGCGCTTGGTGCGGTGGGTGACGCCGCGCATGATCCTGGCCGTCGTGGGCAGGCGCCCCTCGGCGATCACCTCGTTGATCATGATCTCGATCGTGTAGCCGTCCCGCTTCTCCGGTGGGATGGCCTCGAAGACCCAGCGCGGCACGACCCGCTCCCCCGTCGTCGGGGGTAGCCGGAGCACCAGCGGGTTCCATGCTCCGTAGTCGAACCAGCCCACCGACATCGTGGCCGAGCCGTCGAGGAACGGGCGGCAGACCTGCTCGAGGTGATCGCCGGTCAGGCCCAGCAGATCGGCGTCGACGAAGAGCAGGGCGGCAGCGTCCGAGGCGGCCACGCCCGCCTCCATGGCGTGCGCCTTCGAACCACCCGCCGCCCCGCCGGCGTCGCCGCGATGGATGACCTTGGCGCCTGCCGCCGCCGCTCGCTCGGCGGTGTCGTCGACCGAGCCGTCGTCGACCACGATCACCTCGCGAACAGCGGAGCACCGCCGGCACGCCTCGACCACCGTCGCCACTGTGGCTGCCTCGTTGCGCGCCGGTACCACGGCGTCGATGATGGGTCGATCGAGCGGGTCGTCGGGCATGGCGCGGGTCCCGGTGACCCCGCTATCCGGAGCCAGGGGTCAGCCCCGCCCGCTCCCCCCGGGTCACGAACTTGACCGCCATCTTGCGGCTGGCCTCGTCGATCATCTCGTCGCCGAACATCACCGCGCCCTTGCGATCGTCCTCGGTCGCCTGCCGGTACGCGGCCAGGATGGCCAGCGCCCGGTCGTACTGCTCCTGGGTGGGCGAGTACACCTCGTTCAGCACGGTCACCTGGTCCGGATTGAGCGCCCACTTGCCGTCGTAGCCGAGGGTCCGCGTCCGCATGCAGTACTCGCGGAGCGCGTCGAGCTCCCGGATCTTGAGGAAGGGGCCATCGATGACCTGCAGGCCGTTGGCCCGCCCGGCCATGAGGATCTTGGAGAACACATAGTGGAAATGGTCGCCGGGGTACTCAGAGATCGAGACCCCTCCGGTCAGCACCGGCATCTCCATCGAGGCGGCGAAGTCGGCCGGCCCGAACACGATCGTCTCCAGCCGGGGCGAGGCGGCGCAGATCTCCTCGACGTTGATGAGGCCCCGAGTGGTCTCGATCTGGGCCTCGATGCCGGTGTGACCGGCGGGCAGACCCGCGTTGGCCTCGACCTGGGTGAGAAGCAGGTCGAGAGCCACCACCTCGGCGGCCGACTGGGTCTTGGGCAGCATGACTTCTTCGAGGCGCTCCCCGGCATTTCCGACGACCTCGGCGACGTCGCCGTAGGTCCACTTGGTGTCCCAGGCGTTCACCCGGACACACATCACCCGCTCGCCCCAATCGTGGTTCTTGATGGCGTCGACGACCTTGGAGCGGGCCGACTCCTTCTCCAGGGGCGCGACCGAGTCCTCGAGATCGAGGAACGTCATGTCGGCCTGCACGGTGGGGGCCTTCTCGAGGAAGCGCTCGCTGGAGCCGGGCACGGACAGGCAGGAGCGGCGGGGCAGATCCCTGGATCGCGCTGACATGGAACGGATGCTACGGGCGCCCTCGCACCGCCGCCAAGCCGTGCTGGCACCCGTAGGGGTCAGTGCAGCTCGTCGCGAAGGAAGGGCAGCAGCTTCTCCCAGGCCTCCCGGGCGGCGGTGGCGTCGAACACCTCGGGCCGGTGGTCATTGAAGAAGGCGTGCTGCGTACCCGGGTAGATGTACATCCGGGCCCGCTTGCCCAGAGCCGTCAGCGTGTCCTCCAGCTCTCTCGCCGCTTTTGGGCCGGCCATGTCGTCGTGCTCGGCGAAGTGGCCCTGGACGGCGGCGTCGAGCTTGGAATAGTCGGGCTGGAGGTCGGGCCACGGGATCAGCCCGTAGAAGGGACCGACGGCCTTCACCAGATCGGGACGTTCGCAGGCCAGCACGAGCGCCAGCCCGCCACCCATGCAGAACCCGACCACGCCCACCCCTCGGCTCGAGCAGCGCGCCTTCACCGCGTCGACGGCGCCGCTCATGTCCTTGGCCGCCTGGTCCAGGCGCATCGCCATCATCAGCTTGCCGGCCTCGTCGGGCTCCCGGGCCTGCTGGCCGTGGAAGAGGTCGGGCGCCAGGGCGACGAAGCCCTGGGCCGCGAAGCGGTCGCACACCTCCTTGATGTGGTCGACCAGCCCCCAGTACTCCTGGATGACGACGACGCCCGGGCCCGTGCCCTCGGTGGCCAGGTAGCCCTGCGCGGTCGTGCCGTTGCTCGGGAACTCGATGATCTCGCCCATGACCCCGGGACGCTAGCGGCCCGGGGGGACAGCCGAAGACCCACTTGCATCGGCCGGGAGCCCTGATAAGGTCCGGATTGGGCAAGGGGGGGGAGCTCTTGGCAGTCAGTTGCAAGCGTGGCGGACGCGTGTTGGCGGGTGTGGTTGCTGTAGGCCTCGTCCTCGCAGCGTGCGGGAGCCAGGGACATCTGGTCACCTCGGCCTCCCAGCCCAGCCCGGTCACACACGGCAAGGTCGTCTACACCGG
>DASXYV010000182.1:0-7250 GCA_036502305.1 Acidimicrobiales bacterium | reverse complement strand
CGGCGCTGACCCGAGGCGGCGTGTCCAGCGTCACGAGCGGGTCGTACACGACAGCCACGGGCGCCACGGTCGGTCCTCCGGCTCCGCTCTTACGGCGAGCGGCGAGATCGGTCATGCCGAAGAAGGGCGTGACCTCTGCGCCCGAGTACGCCGTGGGCACGGCCACGTGCGACAGCGCGGGACGATCGAGCGGCGACATGCCTGGCGTTCCCGCCTGCTGCTCGACGAAGAAGCACACCGCCTTTCCCAGATCGGCACACGAACCGCCTCCGAAGGACACCAACCCGTCGACGCCGTCGGCCTGGGCCTGGCGCACGGCCGCTTCCACCGTGGCGGTCGGGACGTGGGAGGCCACACCGGCGAAGGTGGAGACGAGCTGCCTTCCGAGAAGACTGACCACACGCCGGCCGGCGTCGGAATTGGCCCGCCCCTCGGTCGTCACCAGCATCACCCGGCGGGCACCGGTCTCCTTGACCACGTTGGCCAGCTCGTCCAGGCTCCCGGCCCCGAAGTGGATGCGCTGCGCGTACCCGGTGTGGGTCCAGGAGTCGTCCACGTCGATCCCTCAGGCGATGGCCCCGGCCTGGCGGAGCTTCTCCCGCTCGCCTGCCGTGAACCCCCACTCCGCAAGTGTGTCCTCGGTGTGCTGGCCAGCGTGTGGCGGCGGACGACCGATCGCTCCCGGCGTGCGACCGAACCGGGGCGCGGGAGCCGGCTGAGGCACCCCCGCAACCTCCACGAACGCCTCCCGTCGGAGATTGTGCGGGTGGGCTGGCGCCTCGCCCATCGACAGCACCGGAGCGAAGCACACGTCGGTCCCCTCCATGAGGGCACACCATTCGTCACGGCTCTTGGTGCGGAACACCTCGGCCACCCGGTCCTTCAAGGCCGGCCACTGGCTGCGATCCATCTGCCCCGGGAGCTCCTCGCCTTCCAGCCCGGAGAGGCGCAGCAGCTCCGCGTAGAACTGCGGCTCGATGGACCCGACCGAGACGAAGCGATGGTCCGCCGTCTCGTAGACGTCGTAGAAATGCGCGCCGGTGTCGAGGAGGTTCGTCCCCCGCTCGTCGGTCCAGAGGCCGATGGCGCGCAAGCTGTGGATGAATGTCGTGAGCACCGCGGCTCCGTCGACCATCGCCGCGTCGATCACCTGGCCCCGCCCCGACCGACCGGCCTCCAGCAGCGCGCACACCACGCCGTACGCCATGAACATGCCCCCGCCTCCGAAGTCACCTACCAGGTTCAGGGGCGGGACGGGTCGCTCGCCGGCTCGTCCGATCGGATCGAGGGCTCCGGCCAGGGCGATGTAGTTGATGTCGTGGCCGGCGGCGTCGGCGTACGGGCCCTCCTGGCCCCACCCCGTCATGCGGCCGTAGACGAGGCGCGGGTTGCGCGCCATGCACTCCTCGGGCCCGATCCCGAGCCGCTCCATGACGCCGGGACGAAACCCTTCGATCAGGACGTCGGCGTGCTCCGCCAGCTTGAGCACCACCCCCGCGCCCTCGGGATGCTTGAGGTCGACCCCCACCGAGCGTCGTCCCCGCCCGAGCAGATCCAGCGGAGGGTGCGCGGGGTCGCCGCCTGTCACCTTCTGAGTCCGATCGACGCGTACGACGTCGGCACCCATGTCCGCCAGCATCATGGCCGCGAACGGTCCGGGGCCGATGCCGGCGAGCTCGACGACGCGCACGCCCTCCAACGGCCCGCTCATCTGGATCCGGCCTTGGCGGCGTTGCGCACCACCGCGTCGACGACGGTGGGCCACGAGCCAGGTGGAAGCTCGTGGCCCATTCCCTCGACCATGATCAGCTCGGCGCCGGGGATTGCCTTGGCGGTGGCTTCACCGCCGCTCGGCGTGACCAGCGGGTCGGCGGTCCCATGGATGACGACTGTCGGCACGTCGATGTGGGACAGCCGCTCGGTGCGGTCGCTGGCTGACACGACGGCTGCCACCTGACGGGCCACACCCTGCGGGTAGAAGCTCCGGTCGTAGTTCGCCGCGGCCCGGCTTCGCGTCCGCTCCTCGTCGAATGGAAATCCCGGGGACCCGATGGCCCTGGTGGACTCGACTTCGGCCGCGATCACCCCGTCCCGGTCCTCCGCCGGCGGTCGCATCAGCACCGCCATGGCCTCAGGCGTGGGAGCGCCGACGCTTGGATCGCCTGTGGTCGACATGATCGATGCCAGGCTGAGGACTCGGTCGGGATGATCGATCGTCACGACCTGGGCGATCATCCCTCCCATCGACACGCCGACGACGTGCGCGTTCTCGATGCCGAGGGCATCCAGGAGGCCGGTGGCGTCGGCCGCCATGTCGTCGAGGGCGTACGGGACCGACGACCGGTCGCCCTGGACGACCGCCATGATGTCGGGCACCGGACCCCCTTCGATCTTGGTGCTGAGGCCGACGTCGCGGTTGTCGTAGCGGATGACGCGGAATCCGTGACCGGCCAGCTGCGTGCACAGCTCGTCGTCCCAGACGACGAGCTGACCCCCGAGGCCCATGATGAGGAGCATGACCGCGTCGGTCGGATCACCAAAGGTCTCGTACTCGATGTCGATGCCGTTCGCGCGCGCGGTGGCCATGCCCGGATGCTGTCTCGTCTTGACCACCCGGTCAAGCCCGAGGAGGAGACCACCACAGGCAGACCAGCTCCCGTCCCGGGAACGCGGCGTTGACCGGAAGCAGCGAGTCCACCTCGGGGTCACGATCGGAGGGTAGGCACAGGCGGCGGCGGGCGAAGGCGACGAGGTCGCGTCGGTCCACCTCTGCCAGCCGCGAGCTGCCCGTGAAGCGCTCGACGTCCGGCTGGATCCCGACCTCCTCGAGCACCTCGACCGCATCGTCGGCGCTCGGTCCGGTGGGCCGCTCGAGCCCGTGAAAATGGAGCCACAAGGGACTGAGGGCGGACTGGGGATGCTCGGCCGTGAGCTCGACGACGACGCGGCGGCGCGCGGACGACGTGAGGGCTCGGACGAAGGGGACGAGGTCGGCCACGTTGTACAGCACGTGATGGCACACGACGACGTCGGCCCGTCCCGCCTCGCCTGCGGCCTCGGGCCAGCGGGTGCGAACCGTGCGCACGGCGACTCCCAGGCGGGCGGAGGCGGCGGTGAATCGGACCAGCATGTCGGCGCTTTCGTCCACGCCGACGAGCCGGGCCGCCGGAGGGACCAGGCCCAGGCTGGCGGCTCCCGCGCCAACGCCGACGTCCAGGACAGATCCGCCCGGCGGTAGTGCCCCGAGGGCTCGTTTCCTCGACGGCGTCGAGGCCGGTACCTCGGGAGCGGCGAACAGCTCGGGCGGAAAGCCCCACGGCGACTCCGGCGCCTTCGCCAGGATCTCCCGCGGGATGGCCCACGCGTGCAGGGCTTCGGCCCATCGCGAGCTCGCCGCGGCCATCGTCTTCAGGCTATGGCGGCTGGTGGGCGTGCGAAGCTCTTCTCGCATGAGCGCCAGTCGAGTCCGGGCCCACGCCCCCGGGCGGGTCAACCTCATCGGCGACCACACCGACTACACGGGCGGACTAGCCCTCCCCATGGCGATCGACCTGGGCATCGACGTTGTGTTCGAGCGGGACGACACCCGGGACAGGGTGGAGCTGACCTCCGGCGACCGGCCCGGACGGGCCACCGTCGACCGGGCTGAGCCCCTCGCCAGCCTGGGCCACGACGCGCCGCGCTGGGCCCGCTACGTCGCCGGCGTGGTCGAGACGGTGAAGCCTCCGGCCGGCGGCGTCGGCACTGTCACCTCCAACCTGCCGATCGGCGCCGGGCTGGCGTCGAGCGCAGCCCTCGAGATCGCCGTCGCCCTCGCCCTCGGCTTCGAGGGCACGCGAGTGCAGCTGGCCCAGGCGTGCCAGCGAGCCGAGCAGGTGGCAGCGGGCGTGCCGTGCGGCGTGATGGACCAGCTCGCGTCGGCGTGTGGTCGCCGCGGCCACGCCTTGCTGGTCGACTGTGCATCCCTCGTCGTCTCGCCGGTCGCGCTGCCGGACGACGTCGAGGTCGTGGCCCTGCACTCCGGGCGGGCCCGAGGCCTGGCCGGCTCGGCCTACGCCGCCCGGCGGGCAGAGTGCGAAGCCGCCGCCACGGCCGTCGGTCCATTGCGCGAGGCGACGCTCGCCGAGGTCGAGTCGATCTGCGATCCGGTCCTCCGACGCCGGGCCCGCCATGTCGTCGCCGAGAACTCCCGGGTGCGGGCGGCTGCGGAGGCCATCGCCTCGGGCGACCTGGCATCGGCCGGCGTGGAGATGACCGCCAGCCACCGCAGCCTCGCCAAGGACTTCGAGGTCTCCACGCCGTCGCTCGATGCCCTCGTGGAGGAGTTGCTGGGCACACCGGGCGTGCTCGGTGCCCGGATGACGGGTGCGGGGTTCGGTGGCTGCGTGGTGGCGCTCACCGAGCCGGGCGTCGTCGTCCCCGACAACCGCCAGGGATGGGTCCTGCGGGCCTCGACGGGAGCGTCGGTCGAGGTCGTCGAGTCTCTGTAGAGCTGCCGCCGGCGTCCGGTCGTTCAGCGCAGGTGGTCGAGCAGCCTGGCTTTCTCGATATCGAACTCGGCCCGGGTGATCACACCACGGCGACAGAGCTCGTCCAGCTTCTCGAGCTGCTCGGGGACCGTGAGTGGCACTCGGCCCGCGGCCTCGTCGGCCCACCGGCGCCGAGACTGTTCCAACTGCTGATGGATCGCCTTCTGCACGGCGAGGCAGTGCGGCACCCCGATGAACGCCTCCTCACCCATCCGTCCCGCCGACTCGACGTACAGGCGACCCGAGCCCACCAGGCGCTCGAGGATCGACTGGTGGACGGTGATGTCGTTCAGCCGCTCCAGCGGGATCTCACGTCCGTGGCGGGAGAGGACACCGGTCCGGTACACCACGCGGCTGTTGGTCAGCACGAAGCTGGTGCTGGCCCAACGGGTATACCGGCCGGCGAGCCAGACCATGGCGCCGGCAAGGAACAGCAGCACGGCGACGATGACGACTCCCGGGGCGGACGGGAACGCCACCAGGATCGCCACGGCCACGACGATGACGCCGATAGCCCCCACCACGGGCCCGATGAGGAAGGACCAGTGCGGGCGGAGGTCGACGACGACCTGCTCGCCCTCGTTCAGCTGCTTTCGGGGGATTGGCACCACGGAAAGGGTATCGACCGCCCTGGTCGCTCCCACGGCACCTTGGAGGCACGGCGGCGCCCCACCTTCGTGAGCGACAGGGCTGGCGGGGGACGCCCCGACGCCGAGTCAGGCCAGCTTGCTGGCGATGCTCCCCGCCGAGCGCAGGACTGCGCCGTCGGCGCCGACAGCCAGGTGCTGCACCGACGGGCGGGCCAAGGCCTCGGCCAGCATGTCCGTCAGCAGCGTGCTGAAGGCAACCGGAGGCGCCACCCACAGGTACTTGGCCATCGAGCCCGGAACCGTGTTGACCTCGTTGACGAACAGCTCCTTGCCGTCGGAGAGGAAGTCGATGCGGGCCACGCCGCGGAGGTCGACGAGCCGGGCGACCAGGTGGGCAGCCTCGGTGAGCCGCGCCTCGAGGCCGCTGTCCAGCTCGGCGGGCAGCTCACGCGGTGCGCTGGCCATGCCTTCGCCACCCACGTACTTGTCGGCGTAGCTCAGGATGTCGGAGGACGCCTGCGAGCGGATCGGGCGCTCGACGGCGGACAACTTGACCTCGGGCCAGCTCCTGACCGAGACGTTGAGGTCGAACAGGTCGGGGCGGTAGGGCTCGACGACCGCGCCCCGCCGGAGGTGGGCGTTGTTCAGCAACCGCGCCGTGGCCGTGGCCAGGTCCTCCACCACCTCGATACCGATGGACGACCCGCCGAACCGGGGCTTGACGATGTAGGGGCCCGGGAAGTCGGGCCGGGCGGCGTCGGTGAGCAGGATCCGCGGCAGGGTCGGGAGGCCGGCGGCGATGGCCAGGCCGGCGAACGCCAGCTTGTCCATGCCCAGTGCCGCCCCAGCGGCGGTGGGGCCCGTGTAGCGGACGCCCGCGAGATCGAGCGCAGACTGGAGCGTCCCGTCCTCACCGGGCCCTCCGTGGCAGCAGACGACGACCGCCGAGATGTCGAGCGGTCGGGGCCGGCCTGTGAGGGCGGCCCTGGCCTGGAATCCGCCTCCGGCGTCGGCCTCCAATCGAAGCGGGGTCGAGCCGGTCGGCACCCCCTCGACGAAGGCCTCGCCCTCGAGATCGGGCGCCACCTCGAACCAGTCGCCCGTCTTGGTCCAGTAGAGCGCCCTGATCCGCTCGGTCCCCGTCGTGCTCAGGGCGCGCGTCACCTGGAGCCCGGTCAACACACTCACGTCGTGCTCGGGTGACGGCCCGCCAAAGATGACTGCGGTGTCGCTCACGGGTCACTCTCCGGTACTCGGCGCCCGCCCAGGAAACTAGCCCCCAGATCGGAGCCCGAGGAGATCATGCGAAGTGGTCGGGCAGATCGTTCTCGTACAGCACGACGTCGCCCTCCCCCAGTTGGGCCTTCACCCAGCTCACCGCCTCGTCGCGGCTTCCGACCAGGACCACCTGGGCGGCGTGGGTGGCATGGTCGCCCGCGCTGTCGGTCTTGGCACTGTCGGTCTTGGCACTGTCGGTCTTGGCACTGGGAACGCTTCCCCCACCGGGCCCACTCTCCCCGTCCTGTTCCTCCTCGTCGTCGTCGTCGTCGGGTGCGACGGTGTACCCGCCGGCTCCGGCCCGCCACCCGCTGATCCTGATGTTGTCTTCGCCGGCTCCCTCCAGGAGCGCCTTGCGGTTGGTGAAGCCGACGATGACCAGGTCGGTGGCGACCGCTCTCGCCGCGGCGGCAAAGGCGACGTTCTCGGCGTGCTGGCGGTCGCCCAGCTCCACCATCCCGGGGGTGACGACCACTCGCCGGTGGCCGTCGCGCGCTCGGCGGCCCATGACGTCCAGGGCCACGCGAGAGCCGGCCGGGTTGGAGTTGTAGGTGTCGTCGACCACCGTGACGCCGGTGGGCCCGACCACCACGTTCAGCCGGTTGGGTGCGACGGGCAGCCCGGGCAGGAGCCGAGCCACCTCCGCCTCCGCCACGCCCAGCTCGAGCGCCACGGCCACGGCGCAGGCCACGTTGGTCGGGCGGGCGTCGGAGGCGTCGACCCGGGCCATCAGCGTGCCCTTCCGATAGACCTCCAGCGCGGCGCCGTCGACGAGCGCGCACACGTCGGCGTCGCGGTCTGCCGCTGAGCACCGCCACACCCGCTTGCCCGCAGCCGCAGCCCGGTCGGCGAG
>DASXYV010000181.1:0-3695 GCA_036502305.1 Acidimicrobiales bacterium | reverse complement strand
CTGGATGACCCGGCGGATCTCCTCGTCCCGGCCGATGACGGGGTCGAGCTTCTGGCGGCGGGCCTCCTCGGTCAGGTCCCGGCCGTAGCGCTCGAGGGCCTGGTAGGAGGACTCGGGGTCGGCCGAGGTCACCCGGTGGCTCCCCCTCACCTCCCGCAGGGCGGCGAGGAGGGCGTCTCTGGTGGTGCCCAGGCGCTCGGCCATGGCCAGCAGCAGGTGCTCGGTGGACAGGTACTCGTCGCCGAGCTCGGTGCGGGCGGCGTCGGCGGCCTCCATCACCTCCCGCAGGGCCCGGCTGATCTGGGCCTCGCCGCCGTAGGCCCGAGGCAGGCGGGACAGGGCCTCTTCGACCTGGTTGCGCACGGTGAGCGGCGCCACCCCCACCCGCTGGAGGATGGGCAGCACGACGCCCTCGGACTGGCCCACCAGGGCGGCCAGCAGGTGCTCGGGAGTGACCTCGGCGTTGTTGCGCTCGCGCGCCAGGCCCACGGCGGCCTGGAAGGCCTCCTGGGTCTTGATCGTCCAGCGATTGGGATCGAACGCCATCGCCATGTCTGTCACCTCCTGGCTGTTGTCATAACCATGGTAAATCTTGAGTCATATATTGACAACTTTGGTTCAGGCGGGTGTATTCCGGCTGGTCGGGAAGCCGTGGATACCCTCCTCGCGCTGGACGCCGAGGGAGTTGAGGGTGTATCCGAGCAGGGCGTAGTGACCGACCACCATGGGGACCTCGATGAGCTGGTGCTCGTCGTAGCGCTCCCGGAGCCGGGCCCAGGTGCCGTCGCCGATGACGGAGTCCCGGTGGAGCTCGTCGGCGGCCTCGAGGAGGGTGGCGTCGAACGGGGCCAGGCCCGGCGCCGCGGGTCCCTCGATCACACGGTCGATCTCGGCGTCGAGGCCCGCGTCGCGGGCGATGCGCACGTGCTGGCCCCACTCGTACTCGCAGCCGTTGTTCCATGCCGTGCGCAGGATCAGCAGCTCGCGGTCCCGGGGGGGCAGGCTTCCGGCCAGCAGGAGGGCGCCTCCGAACGCCGACCAACGGCGGAAGAGCTTCGGGTGGCGGACGAGGGTGGTGAACACGTTGAGCTCCGAGCCGACGGCGCCGACGCCCTCGAGCAGGGCCCGCGCCGTGTCGTCTCGATCAGCCGGGTCGAGCGGGGGGATCCTCGGGCTGTCCGGAAGGGTCGTCATGGGCCGTCAGTCTCGCGGATCGACTAGAAGAGTGGGATGCAACGTGAACGACCCAAGGGCGTGCGGGCGACCATCACCCGAGGGATCGTGCGCGTGCCGTTCCTGCGTCGGCTCTATGTCCGCCGGATGCTGGCCTTCCTCGAGCGCTCCAAGCGCAAGAAGCGCGCCCTGCCCCGGGAGCTGGCCGAGCTCGACGTCGCCATGTCCAAGGTGCCCAAGGACCAGCGCATGGCGATGCTGGAGACGGCGCTCACCGAGGGCGCCCAGGGGGGCGCCAGCCGCCAGATGCGGCGCGCCGCGGATCGCCAGAAGCGCCAGAGCGGCCGGGGTGGACCGCGCCGTCGGCCGGGCGCGGTCAAGCAGACGGGAGGGGGCCCGGCGGGCCCGGCTCCCGGGGGTCCGCAGACCCGGAGACGCTGAGCCCCTCGCGCTACTTGTCGGCCAGCTGCTCGGGGCTGAGCTTGGAGACGATGATCGCCCGCAGCCGGTCGAGGGTTGCGCGATCGGTGACCTTCGTCCCGTTCTGGTGGCGGACGTAGAACGCGTCCACGACCTCGTGCCCGAGCGTGCTGACCCGGGCCGAGACGATGTCGAGGCCACAGGCGAGCAGACCCTTGGCGACGTGATAGAGCAGGCCGATGGCGTTCGGCGCCCGGATCTCCACGACCGTGGCAGCCGCGGAGGCCTCGTTGTCGATGAGCACCGTGACCGGGGCGGGACCCCCGGCAGCGGGCGGTTGCGTGGGCCGGTAGGTGCGCGCCCGCTCGGCCAGGCGGGCGTCGAGGGCCAGCCGACCGCCCAGCACCGCTTCGAGATCCTGTTCGACGCGCGCCCAGTCGGGAGCCCGCCCGAGGGTCGCCTCCACCTCGAGGACCTCCACCGCCATGCCGGCTTCGTCGGATCCGGCCACCGCCGAACGCACGTCGAGACCGTGCAGGGCGAGCGTCCCGGCCACGGCCGCCATGAGGCCGGGACGGTCGGGGCCCACGACGGTCACCGTCGAGTCGTCGGCCACAAGGGCCAGACGCCGGGCTGCCATGAGGCGCTGATGCTCAGCCGAGGGCAGGGCCGGCGGAGGCTCGAGGCGTTCGCCGGCGAGATGGCGCCCGACCCGGTCGACCAGCGCCGCGACCAGCCGTGCCTTCCAGGGACCCCAGGCGGCCGGCCCGGTGGCCAGCCCGTCCGCCTCGGAGAGGGCGGCCAGCAGCTCGAGCGTGGGACGGTCTCCGACGGCGTCGGCGACGAGCCGGATCGTCTCGGGGTCGTCCAGATCCCGGCGGGTGGCGGTGTCGGGCAGCAGGAGATGATGGTGAACCAGGGTCACGAGGGTGTCGACGTCGTCGGATGGGAAGCCCAGGCGAGGGGCCAGCGCGGCGACCACCTGGGTGCCCGCCTGGGTGTGATCGCCGGGATATCCCTTGCCGATGTCATGGAAGAGGGCGCCGAGGAGGAGGAGGTCGGGCCTCGCCACCCGACGCACGAACGCGGCGGCCTGGGCGGCGGCCTCGAGCATGTGCCGGTCCACGGTGTAGCGGTGGTAGGCGTTGCGCTGGGGCTTGTTGCGCACTGTCTTCCATTCGGGCAGGTAGCGCACGAGGATGCCGTGCTGGTCGAGGGTCTCGATGGCGGGGACGGCAGCGGGGCCGCACCCGAGCACGGCGACGAAGGCCTGACGCGCCCCATCGGGCCAGTGGTCACCGGGAGGCGACACCTCCCGGGACAGGCGGTCGAGGGCGGCTCTGGTCATCGGCACCCCGAGCCGGGCCGATGCCTCCGCCGCCCTGAGCGCCAGCGACGGATCGCCGGCGGGGTCGGCGTCAGGCGTCAGGGCTACCTCGCCGTCTCGAAGGGCCAGGCGCTCACTGATGGGGCGGTCGCCGCCGGCCACCCGCCCCTTGGGGCCCCGAAGCCACGACTCGACCCGACGCCATCCGTCGTCGCTGGCCCAGGCGATCGCGCGCCCAGCCTCGGCCACCAGGGCCATCAGCTCGTCGGCATCGGCCAGCCCCATGGCGGCGGCCACGGCGTCCTGGTCCTGGAGCAGCAGGCGATTCGATGGCCGGGTCGCGTGACGCTGGAGCTCGACGCGCACCGTCACCAGCACGTCAGTCGCGGCGCCCAGCTGCGGGCTGCTCACGAGCTCCCCGAGCACCGGGGCGGCCAGCGCCGCGGCGCGCAGGGCGTGGACATCGCGCAAGCCGCCGTGGGCCTCCTTGAGGTCGGGCTCGAGGAGGAAGGCGACCGATCCCCGGCTTTCGTGACGCTCGGCGACGGCGGTGGCCAGGATCGGCAGCCAGCGCCCGGCGCGGGCGCGCCACAGCTTGTGGATCCGCCCTGGTATGGCGTCGGCGATGGCCCTGTCGCCGGCCACGAAGCGGGCGTCGAGCAGGCCGAGGGCGGCGCGCAGGTCGTCTTCCGCCACCGCCATCACCTGCTTGGGCGTCCGGACGCTGTGGTCGAGATGGATGCCCTGGTCCCAGACCGGGTACCACACGGCCTCG
>DASXYV010000180.1:0-1988 GCA_036502305.1 Acidimicrobiales bacterium | reverse complement strand
CTGGCCCCGGCCGGACAGCCGGTCGACCGGACGGCCGGCTGAGCGCCCCTGGCGGGGAGCAGGAGAACCCGGCCCCGGCGGCGAAATCCTTACTGTGCGCCGTGGCGAAGCGCTCGTGCTCGTGTCGCTCCTGGCCTCGTCCCTCGCGGCGCTGTCGACCGGGAGCGTGGCTTCGACGGTGGGCGCCCCCGCTGGCGGCCGACCGGGTGCAACCACCTTCCACCGCCCGATCCTGTCGATCGGCGCCAACAAGTCGAACAACTGGTCGGGCTACAACCAGGGACTCCTCGAGCAGTCGGGCAAGATGTTCCACCAGATCTCGGCGGACTGGAAGGTGCCCACGGCAACCGCCCACCGCCACGGCGAGGCCGAGTTCTCCTCCACCTGGGTCGGCATCGGCGGCGGTTGCGTCGACGCCGGCTGCGCCGTGACCGACCCCACCCTGATCCAGACGGGCACCGAGCAAGACGTCGATGCCAGCGGGCACGCGAGCTACTCCGCCTGGTGGGAGATCATCCCGGCGCCCAGCGTGACGATTACCACCGTTCACGTCCGGCCCGGTGACCACATCCACGCCGCCCTGGCCGAGAGCTCCTCCGTCCCCGGGATGTGGACGATGGCCCTCCGGGACCTCACCACGGGCAAGTCCTTCACCCAGACGATTCCCTACGCCTCATCGCACGCCACCGCCGAGTGGATCCAGGAGACGCCGGTCCAGATCGGGACGGGCGCGCCGGCGGGCGTCGGGCCGCTGCCCAACCTGTCCAGGGTCTCGTTCGACCTGGCCCGGACCAACGGCGCCAGGCCGGGTCTCAAGTCCTCGGAGGAGATCCAGCTCGCCGACTCCCAGGGCCACGTGCTGGCCAGCCCGTCGGCGCCCGATGACGACGGCGACGGCTTCAACGACTGCGCCTACGCCACGAGGTGCCCGGCTCCGTAGGGCTGGGGACGATGACGCACCATTGCCGACTCCACTCCGCGGGTAATAACGCGCCGTGTCCCAGCTAGAGCGCGTCGGCCACCCCGAGCACAGCCCCGGACCCGGGCCGCCACCTGCGCCCCCGACGCAGTGGACCGGTCCGCAGCAGGCTGCGGCTGAACCGCGAGACGCCGAGGCAGGCGTGCACCTGGTGCAGCAGGCCATCGTGCGCATCGACCCGACGAGCGTGCTCAACCTCTCCCTCCGGTTCTTCCGCCGGGTGATGCTCATCGGGATCGGCGTGGGCGTGCTCCTCTGGGGCGCCTCCTATGTCACCGGCCTGGCCAGCAGCATCGACACGTTCATCCAGAATCTCAGCGGATACCCGTCCCTCACGGTCCTCGGGGCTCAGGGCCTGCTCGTAGCGATCGTGCTCGGGCTGACCTTCGTCATCGGCGGCGCGCTCCTAGCGGTGCTCGGCGCGGTCCTGTTCAACCTGGCCAGCGATCTCGGTGGGGGAATCAAGATGACGGTCAGGGAGACCGAGCTCGACGAGAGCCTCCTCGGTGGGCTCGGCTCCGCCGACCTCTCCGACGGCCGGTCCTCCGGCCCTGGACCGCGGGCGCACGGCAGCCGGCCTCCGGGTGCCGCTCGGCGCCGACCCGTCCTGGGCGCCAACGTGACGACCCTCCAGGGCCACGCCGATCCGGGTCCCGCTGGATCGGTCCACGACGCGGTCGACGGGGGCTCGGCACGGGGCCCGAAGGAGCAGGAAGGTCGACCCCCGAGGGTCCGGCGCGGAGCGCTCGTCGTCGGCGTCGAGCGCGACAGCCCCGCGGACTCGGTGGGTCTGACGACCGGGGACGTCATCGTCTCGGTGGAAGGTGCGACCGTGGACTCGCCGGCGGCCCTGAGCTCGGCCCTCAACGGCCACGACACCGACGACGCCTTCGTTCTGAGCTGGGTCGACCAGCAGGGCCGGTACCAGACCGCCATCGTGCACCTCGGCGATCGCTCCCGCTGATCGCCGGCGCCTAGGCCACCTGGATGCGGATCCGCTTGTTGGCCT
>DASXYV010000179.1:0-3756 GCA_036502305.1 Acidimicrobiales bacterium | reverse complement strand
GCCCTGCATTGGGTCGCCGACCACCCCGCCGTGCTGGCCCGATGGACGACCGCGCTCGGAGCGGCGGGCCAACTGGCGGTCCAGGTCCCGGCCAACGCCGATCACCCTGCCCACCTTCTGGCGAGCGAGCTCGCCGAGGAGGAGCCGTTTCGCTCCGCCCTGGGGGGCGCTCCGCCCCCTGACCCGGTGCGACGCGTGCTCAGGCCCGAGGACTACGCCTCGATCCTGGACGAGCTGGGCTTCGCCGAGCAGCACGTGCGCCTCCAGGTCTACGGCCATCGGCTCTCATCGACTGCGGAGGTGGCGGAGTGGGTGAGGGGGACGAGCCTCACTCGGTACTCCTCGCGCCTTTCCGACGAGCTGTTCGGCGAGTACCTCGACCGGTACCGCAGTCGACTCGTCCAGACCCTCGGGAACCGGGAGCCGTACTTCTACCCGTTCAAGCGCATCCTCTTCTGGGGCGCGAGGTAGTCGGCGGCGGCCGCGCGACGCTGTGCGATGCTGTGAGCCCTGTGGGGGCCAGTACCGGACCAAGCGGAGCGGACCTCGACCGAAGGGAGCGGGTATGACCGTCGTCGACGAGGTGACCGACCTCCTCCAGCACCTCATCCGCAACGCCTGCGTGAACGACGGGACGCCCGAGTCCGGCCAGGAAGTGAGGAGCACCGACCTCCTGTCGTCCTACCTCGAGGGGTCAGGGCTGGATCTCGAGCGTTACGAGGCGCTGCCGGGCCGTGGCAACCTCGTCGCCCGCATCGAGGGCAGCGATCCGACGGCCCCCTCGTTGCTGCTCATGGGCCACACCGACGTGGTTCCCGTCACCGCGCCGCGATGGAGGCGGGACCCCTTTGGCGGCGAGCTCGTCGACGGCGAGGTCTGGGGCCGGGGTGCCATCGACATGCTGAACGAGACCTCGGCCATGGCTGTCGCGTTCAAGGCCCTCGCCGCCGAAGGCTGGCGGCCGCGGGGCACGCTCACTTACCTTGCGGTGGCCGACGAGGAGGCTCTCGGGACCTTCGGAGCCGACTGGATGCTGCGCTGGCACCCCGAGGCCGTGCGCGCCGACTACGTGCTCACCGAGTCGGGTGGCTTCGAGATTCCCCTGCCGTCGAGGTCCGGACCGAAGCGTTCGATGATGGTCGGTGAGAAGGGCACCCACTGGGTGAAGCTGCGGGTGCGGGGCACTGCCGGTCACGGATCGATGCCGTTTCGCAGCGACAACGCCTTGGTCAAGGCGGCCGAGGTGGTGCGCCGGATCGCCGAGTACCAGCCCGACACCGACATCAACGACGTCTGGCGCGGGTTCGTGAGCCACGCCGACCTGCCCGACGAGATCGCTCGCATCCTGCTCGATCCGGGCGCGCTGCGCTCCTTCGTCGAGGAGAGCGAGGACATGGGGGTGGCGCGAATGGCGCACGCGGCGACGCACACGACGTTCGCCCCGACCATCGCCCACGGAGGTACGAAGACGAACGTCATCCCCGACAGCGTCGAGCTCACGCTGGACATCCGCACCCTGCCGGGTCAGACCGCCGACGACATCGATCAGATGCTCGAGGACGCCCTCGGTGATCTGGTCAGCCAGGTTGACGTCGAGGCGCAGAACACCGACGAGGCGACGAGCTCGCCGGTCGACACGCCGCTGTGGGACTCGATGCAACGGGTGACCAGTCGGCTCAGTCCTGGCTCCACCAACGTCCCGTTCATGATCGTGGGCGCCACTGACGCTCGGTTCTTCCGACGGGCGGGGTCGGTCGCCTACGGCGCCGGTCTGTTCAGTGACCGCATCTCGTTCGCCGACTTCGCGTCGATGTTCCACGGCGACGACGAGCGAATCGACCAGGAGTCCCTCCGGCTGTGCGTGGAGTTCTTCGAGGAGGTCGCTCGGGACCTTCTGGCCTGAGCCCGTCGGGGACCCCCGCGCCTCGGGCGCGGCGGCCGTGCGCCGGTCCGACTGACACGATCGTTGACGGCTTCGGTGGTCGCCGCCTAGCGTCCGAGCCGGGTCGTGACTGGCGTTGCGAGGTGGAATCGACCACCGGGGAGCGGCCCGAACACTGCGCCGAACGCCTGGGCCACAGAGATCGGAGGCCGCCCGACGGGCGGCTCTGCTTGGAGGTGCACTGTGGCCGTCGGCTCGATGCTCGATCGATACCTCTCGGGACTCGGGATCGAGCCACGGGCGTTGGGCGCCTCGGCCGAGGCGATCGCCTTCGCCGCGTCGCTCGATGTCGTGGCCAGCGTTGCGCCCGAAGTGGCCAGCTCAGTCGTGGCCGAGCTGGCCGACCAGCGCTCCCACCTCAAGCTGATCGCCAGCGAGAACTTCGCGTCTCCTGCGGTGCTGCTCGCCATGGGCAACTGGCTGTCCGACAAGTACGCCGAGGGCGTGCCCGGCCACCGCCACTACGCCGGGTGCGGCAACGTGGACGCCATCGAGACCCGGGCGGCGGAGCTCGCCCGCTCGCTGTTCGGCGCGGACCACGCCTACGTCCAGCCCCATTCCGGCATCGACGCCAACCTGGTCGCCTACTGGGCCATCCTCACCCATCGGGTCGAGGCCCCCGCCCTCGAGCACCTCGGGGCCGCCGACGTCAACAAGTTGTCGGCGGAGCAGTGGGAGGCGCTGCGCCACGAGCTCGGCGACCAGACCCTGCTCGGGATGGCCCTGGACGCCGGCGGCCATCTCACCCACGGCTTCCGCCCCAACGTCTCGGGCAAGCTCTTCCGCCAGGCCTGTTACGGAGTCGATCCCTCGACGGGGCTGCTCGACTACGACGACGTCCGCCGGATCGCCCGGGAGGTCCGACCGCTCGTCCTCGTGGCCGGCTACAGCTCGTATCCCCGGCTCATCGATTTCGCCCGCCTGCGGGAGATCGCCGATGAGGTGGGCGCGACGCTCATGGTGGATATGGCACATTTCGCCGGGCTGGTGGCAGGCGGCGTGTTCCGGGACCGCTACGACCCCGTTCCCCACGCCCAGGTGGTCACCACCACCACCCACAAGACCCTGCGGGGCCCGCGAGGTGGGCTGGTCTTGTGCACCGACGAGCTGGCGACGGCCGTCGACCGCGGCTGCCCCCTCGTCCTGGGCGGGCCGCTCCCCCACGTGATGGCGGCCAAGGCGGTAGCGCTGCAGGAGGCGTCGCGGCCCGACTTCTCGACCTATGCCCAGACCGTGGTGGACAACGCCCGCACCCTCGCCGACCGCCTGCAGGCCGCCGGGGTCGGTGTCCTCACTGGCGGCACCGACAATCACCTGGTCATGGTCGACCTTCGCAGCTTCGGCCTGACGGGCCGGATCGCAGAGGCGGCACTGCTGGATGCGGGGGTGACGTGCAACCGCAACCCCATTCCCGCCGACCCCGAGGGGGCTTGGTACACCAGTGGGCTGCGCCTCGGCACGCCCGCCACCACCACGCTTGGCATGGGCGCCGCCGAGATGGGCCAGATCGCTGAGGTCATCCGTGACGTGCTCGACGCGACGAGCCCCGCCGCCATCGCCTCCGGCCCGAACGCGGGGAAGCCGTCCCGCGTCAAGTACACGCTCGACGACTCGGCCCTCCAAAGGTCCCGAGCCCGCGTCCAGGAGCTGCTCGGCCGGTTTCCCCTCTACCCGGGGGTCGTCCTCTGACCCGTGGACGCTCCTGAGCGCGCCGCCCCCCGGAGCACGAGGGCGCAGCCGCCGACCAGCACGACCGACCCGGCGATCTCGACGGCGAGGAAAACCCGCCCCAGGGAGCGGCCAGTGTGTCTAGC
>DASXYV010000178.1:0-10252 GCA_036502305.1 Acidimicrobiales bacterium | reverse complement strand
CGAGGAGGAGCACCTCCCTCGCGCCATCAACCTTCCGCTGCGGCGGTTGGAGACCGAAGCCGTGACGACGCTCGATCGGGACAGTCCGATCGTCGTGTACTGCTGGGACTCGGCTTGAGACCTTTCCCCGCGGGCCGCGTGGCGGCTCGAGAGCCTCGGGTTCGGCGAAGTCAACGACTACGCCGCCGGAAAGAAGGACTGGCTCGCGGCCGGGCTGCCGACCGAGGGCAGCAATGCCGGGCGTCCGCGAGCAGGGACGGTCGCCCGAGCCGACGTCCCGACCTGTCGCCTCGACGAGGACCTGGGCCCGGTCAGCCAGCGCGTGTTGCAGGCGGGGTGGAAGGCATGCGTGGTCGTCAACAGCGAGCGGGTCGTCATGGGCCTGCTGCGCGCCGACCAGCTCGGTGGCGACCCCACGCGCTCGATCGAGCACGCCATGCGACCGGGGCCGAGCACGTTCCGTCCCAACGTCGCCATCACCGAGATGGCCGACTACATGGCGGAGCACAACCTGGAGAGCTCACCGGTGACCACCTCCGACGGCCGGCTGGTCGGCCTCCTCATGCGCACCGATGCCGAGCGGGCCGTGCTCGAGTTGAAACAAGACGCCACCGACGGCTGACGAGAGGAGCACCGCCATGTCCGACGCCCAGCCGCACTACCGCGAGCCGGGTTGGTTCACCCGCAACGTCTTCAACCGAGCCGTCCGCGGTCTCACCGGCGCCGGGATCAGCGTCTTGGGGAGCCGAGTCCTCGAGGTGCGAGGGCGCCGGAGCGGCCAACCCCAGCGCACCCCCGTCAACCTGCTGACCCTCGACGGCAGCGACTACCTCGTGTCCGCGCGGGGCGAGGGGCAGTGGGTGCGCAACGTCCGAGCGGCTGACGGTCAGCTCGACCTGCTCGTCGGCAGCCGCCGCGAGCACTTCCAGGCACGGGAGCTCTCCGACGACGAGAAGGTCCCCGTTCTCCGGGCTTATCTCCGGCGATGGAAGGCCGAGGTGGGTGTGTTCTTCGAGGGCGTCGGCCCGGACTCGAGCGACGAGGAGATCCGTGCCATCGCCCACAAGCATCCGGGGTTCGCCCTGACGAAGCGGCCCGACCAGTGACCTTGATCCGATCGTGGCTCTACAGCGCCCGGAGGATGTTCCTGGGCGCTGCAGTCCTGGCCGCCGCGATCGGCCTCGTGCTGGGCCTCGGCATCGCAGCCAACCGCTTCGCCCATCACGTCAACGGGTTCATCGAGGTCACCGCCATCGTCGTCCTCGGGGCGATCGTCCTGGGCGTCGTGGCGCGGGCGCTGCGTCCAGGCCTTCCTCCGGGCACCGTGTTGGAGCTGGACATCGCCCAGCTCCCCCCGGAGGCGGTGGGCCAGAACCCGCTCGCCCAGGCCCGAGGCCGCCGGCAGCTGTCGATGCGCGACACCGTGGAGCTCCTCGAACGGGCGGCGACCGACCGGCGAGTGTCGGGGTTGTTGGTGTACGCCACGTTCGACCGCGGTGGAGTGGCGCAGATCCAGGAGCTGCGCGACGCAATCCTGGCTCTGCGTCAGGCCGGCAAGGCTGCGGTCGCGTTCAGTGACACCTTCGGTGAGCTCGGCGGCGGCAACGGGCCGTACTACCTGGCCACGGCGTGCGACGAGATCCTCCTCCAGCCGTCCGGCGACGTCGGCTTCGTGGGGCTGGCCCGGGAGATGAACTTCGTGAGGGGTGCCCTCGACCGGATCGGCGTCGATCCGCTCTTCCAGGGACGCCACGAGTACAAGAGCGCCGCCAGCCAGCTGCTCAACACGTCGCTCACCGAGCCCGAACGCGAGCAGCTCCAGCGCATCCTCGACTCCCAGTTCGGACAGATCGTCGCCGGCGTGGTGGAGGCCCGAGGTCTCTCGCCCGAGGCGGCGCGCCGACTCGCAGACGCCGGGCCGCTCACGGCCGACGAGGCCCGCGCCGCGGGCCTGGTCGACCGGCTCGGATACCGAGACGAGGCCAGGTCGCGCGCCAAGGAGCGTGCGGGCGAGGGAGCGTCGCTGCTGTACCTCGACCGGTACGCCAAGTACGCCCGCCGCCGGCGCGGCCGAGGCCGACGACCGACCGTGGCGATCATCACGGCCACCGGAGCCATCGTCAGGCGCCGCGCCACGCCCAATCCGCTGACCGGGCTCGACCAGATCCAGGCCGAGCGCACCGCGGAGGCCATTCGCCAGGCGGCAGCCGACCCCAAGGTCCGGGCGATCGTCATGCGGGTCGACAGCCCCGGCGGCTCCGCAGTGGCGTCCGACGCCATCTGGCGCGAGACGGTGCTGGCCCGCGAGGCAGGCAAGCCACTCGTGGTGACGATGGGCAACGTCGCCGGCTCGGGTGGCTACTACATCTCGACCGCCGCCGATCGCATCATCGCCCAGCCCGGGACGGTGACTGGCTCCATCGGCGTCATCGCCGGCAAGCCCGTGCTGGCGAGAGCCAAGGAGCGCATCGGCTTCAGCGTCGACGAGGCCCACACCAGCAGGAACGCGCTCATGTGGTCGCTCAACCGCGCCTTCGATGACAGCGGGGAGGAGCGGTTCTCCAGATCGCTCGACGTGATCTACGACACCTTCGTGACGAGAGTGGCCGATGGACGGAGCCTGACCAAGGAGCGGGTCCAGGAGGTGGCGCGGGGCCGCGTGTGGACGGGCGAGGATGCACAGGCCGTCGGCCTCGTCGACACGCTGGGCGGCTTTCCGGCGGCGCTCGCCGCGGCCCGAGAGCTGGCCGGGCTCGAGCGTGGAGCCCCGCTGCGGACGAAGCCGTTCCCCAAGCGCGTCAGCCCGCTGGCCACGTTACGGGGTGCGAAGGGCGACAGCAGCGACGACCTGCGAGGGCGGTTGAACGGGGTCCTCGACGCGCTCGGCCCTCTGCGGCAGCTGGCAGGCGAGCTCGGGCTGTCCGACGCCCGCGGGGAGCTGCACATGGAGTCGGACCCCCACAGCTGGCTCATCCGCTGATCAGGGGTGACGCGTGCCGCAGCGGGCCCGCCCCGTCGTCACTGAGCGAGGACGTCGAGCTCGAGGCGTCGGAGGATCTCGCGCTGGAGGGCTGACCGCTCGCTGCGCGTGCCGAGCTCGTTGAGCTCCTCCTGGACGGCGTTCAGCACCATGCGCTGGAAGTTGTACGCCAGCAGGGCCGCCGAGCTGTGCAGCATGAGGCGCAGCGCAGCGACGAGGCGATCCGCCTGCTCGCGTTGGGACAGTCCCATCTGGTGCAACGGGGCGCGGACGTGGGACATGAAGATGCGGACGCATCCCTCGGCCACGTCCTCGGCCGCGTCGAGCTGGATGCGGGCGACCTTCATGAGCTCTTCGAGTGGCAGCCCCCCGCCGACCAGGGTGAGGATGATCGACACGGCCCTGACGTCGGCGTGGGTGTAGCGACTCTCGGCGTTGAGGCGACGGGACCGGATCAGGCCCGAGGCCTCGAGCGAGCGCAGCATGGGGGTGGGCACGCCGCTGCGGTCGGCGAGCTCGCGCAGGTCGAACGTCTCCTCGTCGAGGATCTCGGCGACCTCCGCGTCGGTGGCATCGGCTCGGGGAGGTCCTGACTCCAGGAGCTGACCGATCACCCGGAGCGAGTAGCCGCGCCGCTTGAGCTCGTTGATCTCGCGGAGGCGCTCGAGATGGCGGCCGTCGTACAGGGCGATCCGGCCCTCGTGGTGCGGCGGCCTGAGCAGTCCCTTCGACTGGTAGGAGCGGACGAGCTGGACGCTGATGCCGGCCGCCTCGGCGAGCTCATCGACCCGGTAGTCCATGTCCGCGAGAGCATAGTGAGGCCTCTCGAGCTAGAAACACACCGTTCACCTAACGGTTACACGAGCGTTTCCCAATGTGTGACGAAGTGTGGAAGGATGGGATCGCTGTACCGGGGGGAGCGCTGGGAGCAGTCATCAGGTCTACGAGATCCGGAGACAGCACGTGGGTTTGGCGGTCCTCTTCCCTGGACAGGGAGTGCAGACACCCGGGATGGGTCGGGAGTGGCAACGCGATCGAGCCTGGTCGGTCGTCGAGCGGGCCGAGGAGGCCCTGGGCACTCGGGTGGCGCCGCTGCTGCTCGATGACTCCGCCGCCGTCCTCAACCGGACGCGGTCGGCCCAGCTCGGCGTGTTCCTGGCCTCGCTGCTGGCCTGGGAGGCGACGAAGGACCGCCTGGGCGAACCGACCGCGTTCGCCGGCCACTCGCTCGGCCAGGTCACGGCGCTGGTCGCCGCTGGGATCCTGACCCTCGAGGACGGTGTCCGACTGGTGGACGCCAGAGGGCGCTCCACCCAGGAGGCGGCCCAGGCCCGTCCCGGTCGGATGGCAGCGCTCCTCGGTGCCTCGGCCGACGACGTCGCCCGGGCGTGCTCGGCCGCTGACGGCGCGTGCTGGCTGGCCAATGACAACGCGCCAGGTCAGCTCGTGGTCGGGGGCACACCGACGGGAGTGGATGCCGCCACCCGCCACGCGCTCGACAACGGCGTCCGTCGGATGGTCTCTCTCAACGTCGAGGCGGCGTTCCACACGCCACTGATGGAGGACGCCTGCGACGCGTTCGCGCGAGCGCTGGAGGCCGTCCCGCTCCAGCCGGCCACCGCGCCCGTGGTCTCGAACGACGACGCCGAGGTCTACTCGGACGGCGACAGCTGGCGGCGGCGATTGGTTCGCCACCTCGTCTCCCCGGTCCGGTGGCGCCAGTCGATCCACGCCCTCGTCGAGCTGGGGGTCAAGAAGTTCGTCGAGCTCGGTCCGGGCTCGAGCGTGTCCGGGATGGCACGGCGGACCGTGCCGAAGGCGCTGGTCGTGACCGTCGGCACGCCGGCTCATCTGCCCGCACTTGGGGAGGTCGTCTGAATGCACGCGCACTCGTGCCGCGGTGAGGAGCTGCACGTCGGCGAGCGGGTGATCATCGCCCCGACCGCCGGTCGGTTCCGGCCCCTTGCGCCCGACTGCGCCGATGACGATGCCGCTCGGTTGGTCGCGGGCCAGCAGATCGGCGTGCTCGACCTGCCGGACCGGTCCCGGCCCGTCCACAGCCCCTTCGAGGGCCGGCTCATGGGCATGCTGGCCCACGCGGGCGAGCGCGTCCGGGAGGGTCAGCCGCTGGCCTGGCTCAGGGTGGCGTGATCGTGCCCCAGGTGGCGGCCGGTGGATGCGGCATGGCCGTGCCCAGCGAGCGCCTGACCAACCTCGATCTGGAGGCCCGCTTGGACACCGACGACCGCTGGATCGTCGAGCGGTCGGGGATCCGGGAGCGACGCGTCGCTGGACCCGGCGAATCGACCTCGACGCTGGCCATCGCCGCCGGAGCGGCGGCGATGAAGGACGCCGGTCTGGCCCCCGACGACATCGAGGTGCTGGTTGTCGCGACCGCGACGCCTGATCAGCCGTTGCCGGGCGCCTCGGGACTCGTCGCCGACGGGCTGGGCCTGACCTGCGGGACCTTCGACCTGGGCGCCGCGTGTGCCGGGTTCACCTACGGCCTGGTCGTGGGGACGTCGATTCTGGCCGCGGGCGGTGGAGGCGCAGCGCTGGTGATCGGAGCCGACACCTTCACCCGCATCGTCGACCCGTCGGACCGCAACACCGCCGTGCTCTTCGGAGACGGCGCCGGCGCCATGAGCCTGATCGCTGGCTCTGCAACTGGGCCGGCCTCCCGGGCCGGCCTCGACAACCGAGAGCGCCCCGGCGTGCTCGCGTGGGACCTCGGCTCGGACGGCTCGGGCTATTCGCTGCTCGAGGTCCCCGCCGGCGGGAGTCGGACGCCAACCACTGTCGAGACCGTCGCCGAGGGCCGTCACTGGGTGCGGATGGACGGTTCGGAGCTGTTCCGCCGGGCGGTGCGCGTCATGGCCGAGTCCGGCGCCGCGGCGCTCGCCAAGGTAGGCCTGTCACCCGACGACGTCGACCTGTTCGTCCCGCATCAGGCCAACGTTCGCATCATCGACGCCTGTGCATCGCGCCTGGGAATCGATGCCGGGCGCGTGGCGGTCAACGTGGACCGGTACGGCAACACCTCGGCCGCATCGGTCCCGCTCGCCCTCACCGAGGCGGTCGAGGCGGGCCGACTCGCCGATGGCGACATCGTCCTGCTGGGCGGCATCGGCGCCGGCCTGACCTGGGCCAGCGTCGTCGTCCGGTGGGGACGGCCCTGAATCACACGTACGAAAGGAGCAACGACAATGGACAGAACTGAGATCCTCGAAGCGGTGACCCAGCTCGCAGTCGAGGTCCTCGGCGTGGAGCCGGAGGCCGTCGTCGACGAGGCGCGGTTCAAGGAAGATCTCGACGCTGACAGCCTCGACCTGGTCGAGCTGGTGATGGCGCTCGAGGAGCGGTTCGACATCTCCGTGCCCGAGGACGACCTCGAGAACGTCCTGACCGTCGGGCAGGCGGTGGCGCTCGTGGCGGACAAGCTCTCGGCGCGCGCGTGACACCGCAGACCGTCGACGCACGTGGCCGACCTCGGGTCGCCATCACCGGCATGGGGGTGAAGACGCCCGCCGGCCAGGATCTGGCGAGCTTCTGGACCGGCCTGCTCGCGGGCCGGTCGGTCGCCGGGCCCATCGTCGGCCTCGACGACCACGACCTGCCGGTGCGGATCGCCTGCCAGGTGCACGACTTCGACCCGGCCCGCTATCTGGACGCCAAGGAGGCCCGTCGCGTCGACCGTGTGGCGCAGCTCGGGTTCGCGGCCGCCGCCGACGCCCTGGACGACGCCGGACCGATGACCGTCGATCCCGCCCGCTGCGCGGTCGTGGCGGGCACGGGCATCGGAGGCCTGAGCACCCAGGAGGAGCAGGAGCGGATCTTCGTGCAGCGGGGCGCCAGCAGGGTCAGCCCCTTCCTGGTGCCGATGATGATGCCGAATGCCACCGCCGCCCTGATCAGCATGCAGCTCGGCTGGACGGGGCCCAACGTGTGCGTCGCCACCGCCTGTGCCGCGGGCGCGCACGCCGTGGGCGAGGGCGCCCGGCTGATCCGGGACGGGTCCGCGGACGTCGTGCTCGCCGGTGGATCGGAGGCGCCGATCAGCCCCATCGCCCTCGTGGCCTTCGCCCGCATGGGAGCCCTGAGCGGCCGCCAGGACGCACCCGAGCTGGCATCCCGCCCCTTCGACGTCGACCGCGACGGCTTCGTGATCGGCGAGGGCGGGGCGTTCACGATTCTCGAGCGATGGGACCAGGCCGCCTCCAGAGGTGCCCGCATCTGGGGTGAGGTGGCCGGCTACGGACGCAACGCCGACGCCTATCACGTCACCGCCCCTTCTCCGGGTGGTGCGGGCGCGGCGTCGTGCATCCAGATGGCACTGCAGGACGCGACCCTCGAGCCGGGCGATATCAGTCACGTGAACGCCCACGGCACGTCGACGCCGCTCAACGACGCCGCCGAGGCCGAGGCCATCGCCAAGGTGTTCGGTGACCTCGAGCGGCCGGTGACCTCCATCAAGGGCGTGACCGGCCACCTGATCGGGGCGGCCGGCGCAGCCGAGGCGGTGGCCAGCCTGCTCGCCATCGCCAATGGCCTGGTGCCGCCCACCGCCAACCACGAGCGCACCGACCCGGCTCTCGACATCGACGTCGTCGCTGGCGAGCCACGGGCAGTCGCTTCTCGCCCCGTGCTGTCAACCTCGTTCGGTTTCGGTGGCCACAACGCCGCCCTGATCCTCTCGCCGGCGGCGTGAGGTCCCAGGAGCTCACCGGTCGGTCGGTGCCGATCGACGGCCGTCGGGCGCGGCGCTCGGCCCTGGACGCCGGTGCGGGCTCGGCGGTCGAGGCCCGGCTGGACCACATCGACGGACGCCCCGTCGGGTTGTTCAGGCTGGAGGGCGGGCCACACCGCGGGGCAATCGGCCCGGCCGAAGGCGAGGCCATCGAGCGCCTGGTACTGGTGGCCATGGACGACGGCCTGCCCATCGTGGGCGTGGTCTCCAGCTCCGGTGCGGACATGGGCGAAGGCATCGAGTCCCTGCACGCCTGGGGCCGCGTCGCCAGCCGCCTGGCCCATGCGTCCGGCACGGTGCCGATCATCCTCGCCGTGATCGGACCCTACGTCTCGGGACCGGCGCTGCTCGCCGGCATGGCCGATCACGTGGTCATGACCGTGGACGCCTTCGCGTATGTCACCGGGCCCCGCGCCGTCGAAGGCTTCACGGGCGAGGTCCTCGATCCCGTGGGCCTGGGCGGCGCAGCGGTGCACGACGCCAAGAGCGGCGTCGTGTCGCTGCTGGCAGAAGACGAGGACGACGCCCTGGCCGCCGTCGCCGATCTCCTCGCCTATCTCCCGGGCAACACCATGGAGGAGCCGCCGCGCGCCATCAGTGAGGACCCGGTGACCCGGGACTGCGTCGCCGCGGCATCGGCGGTGCCGGCCGGATCCCGCGCCGTCTACGACATCCGAGCCGTGGTGACCGACGTGATCGACGCGTCCAGCTTCCTCGAGGTGCGGGCCCGCTACGCCCCCAACATGGTGACCGGCTACGGCCGCCTCGACGGGCGGGCCATCGGCATCGTCGCCAACCAACCCCATCATCGGGCCGGCACGATCGACATCGAGGCGTCACGCAAGGCGGCGCGCTTCGTCCAGGCGTGCGACACGTTCAACATCCCGCTGCTCACCATCGTGGACACTCCCGGGTTCGAGCCCGGAAAGGACCTCGAGTGGCGGGGGATGATCCGCCACGGGGCCGAGCTCGTCTTCGCCTACGGCGAGGCGACGGTCCCCCGCCTGTGCCTCGTGGTGCGCAAGGCCTACGGCGGCGCCTACATCGTGATGGACTCTCGCGGCCTGGGGAGCGACTTCTGCGCCGCCTGGCCGGGCGCGGAGATCGCCGTCATGGGCTCCAAGGGCGCCGTGCAGATCCTGTTCGGACGGCGGCTGGCGACGCTCGACGAGGACGCCAGAGAGCGGGAGGAGGCGGCCCTGGAGGCCGAGTACACGGCCCGCTACTGCGCCCCGTACGTGGCCGCCGAGCGGGGCTACATCGACGACGTCATCGACCCGCTCCAGACCAGGCGGGTGCTGGCCGGCGCTCTCGGCCACCTGGCTGCCAAGCGCGAGCACCTGCCCGCCCGCCGGCACTCGAACACACCCCTCTAGGTCGAGGAAGAACAGCGATGCTCCTTGCCGACAGGAAGGTCCTCGTCACCGGCGTGCTCAGCGAGGCGTCGATCGCCACCTCGGTCGCCCGCCTGGCGCAGGAGCAGGGGGCGGAGGTCGTGCTCACCTCGTTCGGCCGGGCCCTGAGCCTGACGCAGCGGGTCGCCCAGCGCCTGCCGCAGCCGGCCGCTGTCGTCGAGCTGGACGTCACCAGGCCCGATCACCTGGCCGGGCTGACGGCGGAGCTCGAGCGGCGGTGGGGCCGCCTCGACGCCGTCCTGCACGCCATCGGGTACGCCCCGCCGGTCTGTCTGAGCGGGGACTTCCTGGCCGCGGGGTGGGAGGACGTGGGCACCGCGCTGCACGTCTCCGCCTATTCGCTGAAGTCGCTGGCCGAGGCCACCCTGCCCCTCATGAAGGAGACGGGCGGCGCCATCGTCGGGCTGGACTTCGACGCCGGCCAGGCGTGGCCGTCGTACGACTGGATGGGCGTGGCCAAGGCCGCCCTCGAGTCCACGACGAGGTACCTCGCACGCGATCTCGGGCGCTACCGGATCCGCGTCAACCTGGTGGCCGCGGGGCCCGTGCGCACGGTGGCTGCACGCGGCGTGCCCGGCTTCGCCGAGCTGGCGGACGCCTGGTCGTCACGGTCGCCACTGCCCTGGCGGGCCGAGGACGCCCGACCCGTGAGCCAGGCCTGCGTGGCGTTGCTGTCCGACTGGTTCCCGGCCACGACGGGCGAGATCGTGCACGTGGACGGCGGCTTCCATGCGGTGGGGGCGTGAGCGTCGTGGCGCTGTCTGCACCGGCCGCACCGCCAGCGACACCGGATGGTCCCCGCACGCCGGACGGGCCGCGCCCGTCGGACGCCAACACCGCGTACCGGCTCACCAAGTCACTGGTCAGCGCGGCGCTACGCCGCTGCTACCGGGTCGACGTGAAGGGGCTGGCCCACGTTCCCGAGCTCGGGCCGATGGTGCTGGCCTCCAACCACCGGTCGTTCATGGACTCCATCTTCCTGGCCCTGGTGACCCCCCGACCGATCACGTTCATCGCCAAGGCCGAGTACTGGGACAGCTGGCGTACGGCGTGGATGGTCCGGGCGACCGGCCAGATCCCCCTCCGGCGGGGCAGCGCCACCGGCGCCCA
>DASXYV010000177.1:0-2852 GCA_036502305.1 Acidimicrobiales bacterium | reverse complement strand
GCCCGTGGTGGCGCTGCCCTGTCGGTGAAGGAGGTCGTCGGCCGACCCATCGCCTTCGCCTCGACGGGTGAGAAGCTCGCCGACTTCGACACGTTCTATCCCGATCGCATGGCGAGCCGGATCCTCGGCATGGGCGACATGCTGACGCTCATCGAGACGGCGGAGCAGCACTACGACGAGGAGACCGCGACCCGCGCTGCGGAACGACTCCAGGAGGGACAGTTCACCCTCGAGGACTTCCTCGAGCAGATGCAGCAGATCAAGAAGATGGGTCCCCTCACGGGTATTCTCGGGATGCTTCCCGGGCTGCCGAAGGACATCAAGAACGCCCCGATCGACGACGGCCAGCTGGCCCAGGTCGAGGCGATCATTCGCTCCATGACCCCGGGCGAGCGCCGGGATCCGGCCATCGTCAACGGGTCGAGGCGGCTGCGTATCGCCAACGGCAGCGGCTCGACCACCGCCCAGGTGAACGCCCTGCTCAAGCAGTTCAAGGAGATGCAGCGCATGATGAAGGGCATCGGAGGCGGCAAGGCCTCCGGCAAGCCGGGGAAGAAGGGCAAGCGGGGTCGTGTCACGCCGTCGCTCGCCGACCTCAGCTCGCTTCGCTAGCGAGCCAGACAAAGTAAAGGATCGATTCGTGGCAGTGAAGCTTCGCCTCATGAGGATGGGCAAGAAGAAGCAGCCCACCTACCGCGTCGTGGCCGCCGACAGCAGCTCCCCGAGGGACGGCCGCTTTATCGAGATCGTGGGCACCTATGCCCCCAGGTCCGATCCATCCGTGGTCAAGATCGACTCGGCCAAGGCGCTCAAGTGGCTGTCCCAGGGGGCCAAGCCGACCGAGCGCGTCGAGAAGCTGTTGCGCGTGTCCGGGGTCTGGGACGAGTTCACGGCCGCGGCGTCCAAGTGAGTGACATGTCAGACCCGGAGGTCGCCGTCTCGGCTGACGGCGAGGTCGATGCGATCGACGACATGGCGGGGAACCGGGTGCCTGGCGCGATCCCGCAAAGCGTGCTCGAGCACATCGCCCGCTCGATCGTCGATGACCCCGACGCCGTGGTGGTCGAGCTCGAAGAGTCCCGCCAGGGCGTGAACCTCCGTCTGCACGTCGCTCCGGACGACATGGGCAGGATCATCGGACGGCGGGGCCGGGTCGCCCAGGCCATCCGCACACTGGTCAGGGCGGCGGGCGCCAACGAAGGGATCGAGGCCAGCGTCGACATCGTCGACTGACCGGCCGATGCCGGGGGAGGGTGGCCCGGGAGTCCGGCCGGGTGCCCGAGCCACGCTCGAGGTCGGCAGGGTCGTTCGGCCGCACGGGCTGCGAGGCGAGGTCGTCGTGCGTCTGGTGACGGATCGCACCGAGCGACTGGCGAGCGGCGCCGTTCTCTCGTCGAGCGCCGGCGACCTCGAGGTCGTGCGGGCTTCCCCGGCTGGCGGTCGCTGGATCGTCTCGTTCGCCGGGGTGGGTGATCGGGACGGAGCCGAGGCCCTTCGAGACGTGGTGCTCCGGGCCGAGCCGATCGTCGATCCCGAGGCCCTCTGGGTCCACGAGCTGCACGGATCGGAGGTCGTCGACGTGTCCGGGCGCCGCTTGGGGGAGGTCACGGCCATCGAGGCCAACCCGGCCAGCGACCTGCTGGTGCTGGACGGCGGCGGTCTCGTTCCGCTCCGTTTCGTGGTGGAGCACGGACCGGGCAGGTTGGTCGTCGACGTCCCCGACGGGCTCCTGGAGTGATGACGTCGTGCGGGTGGACGTCTTCTCCATCTTTCCCGGGCTCCTCGAGGCCGTCGGCAGCGAGAGCCTGGTCGGGCGGGCTCGCCAGTACGGCCTGCTGGACCTGAGGATCCACGATCTGCGCTCGGCGGCGACCGATCCGCGCCGGTCGGTGGACGACACTCCCTTCGGCGGCGGTGCGGGGATGGTGCTCGCGCCGGGGCCAGTCTTCGGGGCGGTCGAGGCGGCTCGACCGCCCCGGCCGCTGTTCCTGCTCGGACCGGGTGGACGACCGCTCGACCAGGCCCTGGTGCGGGAGCTGGCGGCCCTGGGCACGGCCCCTGGCGGCGGCTTCTCCCTGCTGTGCGGGCGATATGAGGGCGTCGACGAGCGGGTGGCCGAGCACCTCGTCGACGACGAGATCTCGATCGGTGACTACGTGCTCGCCGGCGGCGAGGCAGCCGCCTTCGTCGTGATCGAGGCGGTGGCCCGGCTGGTGCCCGGCGTCATGGGGAACGCGGCGTCGGCGACCGAGGAGAGCTTCACCGACGGGCTCCTCGAGTACCCGCAGTACACCAGGCCGGCCGACTTCCGCGGGTGGGTCGTGCCGGAGGCGCTCCGCTCGGGTGACCACGGCCGCATCGCCCGCTGGCGCCGGGCCCAGGCGCTCGCCCGCACCCTCGCCCGGCGCCCAGACCTCCTCGAAGCTCGCGGCGGGTTGAGCGACGAGGAGATGCGGCTCCTCGCCGAGCACGGGTATCCTGCAGTGTCCCCCCGGTCTCCCGAGGAGCCTTCGCGCCGTGAACCCC
Organism: Acidimicrobiales bacterium; assembly: GCA_036502305.1. GTDB lineage: Bacteria > Actinomycetota > Acidimicrobiia > Acidimicrobiales > AC-9 > AC-9. The sequence goes on along the minus strand of DASXYV010000177.1, from coordinate 326 downwards.
ACCGACCTGGTCGATCGTGACAGCCTCCGTGACGACATCCCGGCGTTCGCGCCCGGAGACACGGTTCGGGTCCACGTGCGCGTGGTGGAGGGGAACCGGCAGAGGGTCCAGGTGTTCCAGGGAGCTGTCATCCGCCGCCAGGGCTCCGGCGTCCGCGAGACGTTCACCGTACGCAAGGTCAGCTTCGGTGTGGGCGTCGAACGCACGTTCCCCGTGCATTCGCCGATCATCGCCAGGATCGAGCCCATCGTCCAGGGCGACGTCCGCCGGGCGAAGCTCTACTACCTCCGGGGTCGGGTCGGAAAGGCGGCCAAGATCAAGGAGAA
>DASXYV010000176.1:0-5140 GCA_036502305.1 Acidimicrobiales bacterium | reverse complement strand
GGCACTATCCGTTATCCGAAGGCGGCGTAACCATGTTCAGAAGACCGTCGGTGAGCCGTGTGCCGGAGAACGGCACGCACGGATCGAAAGGGGGATGGGGAACCGGGCCCGCAAGGGCACCGCGCCCCTGACTACCAATGGCCAAGGTGATGCTGCTCGATGGCAACTCGTTGGCGTACCGCGCCTTCTTCGCCCTCCCGACGGACATGGCTACCGCGTCCGGGCAGGTCACCAACTCCGTGTTCGGCTTCACGTCGATGCTGATCAACCTGTTGAAGGACCACAAGCCCGACGCCATCGCCGTGGCCTTCGATCGGCCGGAGCCGACCTTCCGCCACGAGGTGGTGGAGGACTACAAGGCGGGGCGAGCAGAGGCGCCCGACATCCTGCGCCAACAGATGGGGCTGGTCCGCCAGGTCGTCGAGGTGCTGCACGTACCCACTGTCGAGCTGGCCGGCTACGAGGCCGACGACGTGATCGCCACCCTCGCCACCCGAGCCCGGGACCGGGGCGACGACGTGATCATCGTCACCGGCGACCGGGACACCTACCAGCTCGTGGAGGACCCACACGTCAAGGTGCTCTACAACCGCCGCGGCGTGAGCGACTATGTGCTGTACGACGAGGCGGGGATCAAGGAGCGCACGGGCGTGACGCCGGCCCAGTACCCGACCTACGCGTCACTGCGCGGCGATCCCTCAGACAATCTGCCGGGCGTGCCGGGAGTGGGGGAGAAGACAGCGGCCCGGTTGGTCAATGACTACGGGGACCTCGACGGGGTCTTCGCCAACCTTGATCGCGCCACGCCCAAGCTCCGACAGGCGCTGGCCGAGCACGAGCCTCAGGTGCGCCGCAACGCCGAGGTCATTCCGCTCGTGCGGGACCTGTCTCTCGAGGTGGACCTCGACAAGCTGTCCATGGGCGGGTGGGACCCGGAGGAGGTCCGCCGCCTGTTCGCCTTCCTCGAGTTCCGCACGCTGTGGGACCGCCTGGTCGAGGCACTGGGTCCGCAAGGAGAGGCTCTGAGCGGACCGGTGGGCGCCCAGCCGTTCGAGATCGAGCTCCAAGTGGCCTCCACGCCCGACGACGCGTCGGCGGCCCTCTCCGACCTACTCGACCGCGGTGGAGCGGTGGTCGTCGAGGCGGCATGGGAGGGTCAGCCCGGGCGGTCGCCGATCCTCGGCCTGGCCCTGGTCGCGGCCACGACCTCATTGCCCGAGGGCGACGGACACCAGCCGCCCGACCGCCCACCGGACGCGGTCGTCTGGATCCCGGCCGCGACGCTCGACGCCTTCGAGGTTACCGAGGTGCTGGCTCGGCTCGTCGGACCGGACGGCGTGGCGACCGTGGCCCACCGGGCCAAGGAGCTCATGCGCGCCCTCACCCCGATGGGCGTGGACATCGCCAGCCTCGAGCTCGACACCGCCGTTGCCGCATACCTGGTCGAGCCGGGGGAGAGCACCTACCCCCTCGAGGAGCTCGCCGCCCGTTACGCGGGCGTCGACGTCCGGTCACCGGCGGCCCCACCCGCGGGCCAGCTGGACCTCGAGGGGACAGCGACCGACCCGGCCGACGAGACCGGTCGGCGGGCTGCTGCGGTCGCCCGGCTGGCTCCCGCCCTGAGCGCCGCCCTGACGGCGCGCGGCTTGTCCATGCTCCACGACGAGGTGGAGCTCCCATTGGTGCGCGTGCTGGCCCGCATGGAGGTGACGGGCGTCCGTGTCGATGTCGACTACCTGACGTCGGTGGTACGGACCCTGACCGACGAGGTCCAGCGCCTCGACGGTGAGATCCAGGACCTGGCCGGGATGGAGTTCCGGGTCAACTCGACCCAGCAGCTGCGCACGGTGCTGTTCGACAAGCTCGGGCTGGCGCCGCAGAAGAAGACGAAGACCGGCTACTCCACCGACGCCGCCTCGCTGGAGCGACTCCGCGGTGAGCACCCGGTCATCGATGCCCTCCTGCGCTACCGGGAGATGGAGAAGCTGCGCTCGACCTACGGCGACAGCCTCCTGGCCGAGGTCGCCGGGGACGGGCGCATCCACGCCAGCTTCAACCAGACCGTCGCCCGCACCGGTCGCCTGTCCTCGGACCAGCCCAACCTGCACAACATCCCCATCCGCAGCGAGGAGGGGCGCCGACTGCGGCGCGCCTTCATCCCCGCCGAGGGGTGCTCCCTGCTCATCGCCGACTACAACCAGATCGAGCTTCGGGTCATCGCCCACCTGGCCGACGACCCCGGGCTGATCGAGGCCTTCGACTTCGGCCAGGACATCCACAACACCACCGCCGCTCGGATCTTCGGCGTCGAGCCCGAGGAGGTGACGCTCTCCCAGCGCTCCAAGGCCAAGATGGTCTCCTACGGACTGGCCTACGGCATGGAGGCCTACGGGCTGTCGCAGCGCCTCGGCATCGATGTGGAGGAGGCGGCGATCATCCTGGCTGCCTACTTCGAGGCTTTTCCCAACGTGCGGGCCTACATGGACGCGACGGTGGCCGAGGCCCGGACGAAGGGCTACACCCAGACGTTGTTCGGTCGACGCCGACCCATCCCCGAGCTCGCGGCCTCCAACTACCGGGTGCGCCAAGCGGGCGAGCGCCAGGCCATGAACGCCGGCATACAGGGCCTGGCCGCCGACATCTTCAAGGTCGCCCTGGTTCGCCTCGACACCGCCCTCGAGCGGGAGGGCCTGGCCAGCCGGCTCATCCTCCAGGTCCATGACGAGGTGATCCTGGAGGTGCCGCCGGCCGAGCGGGAGAGGGCCACCGAGCTCACCATGACCGCCATGCATGGCGCAGCCGAGCTCCGCGTCCCCCTCACCGTCAACCTGTCGTGGGGATCGACCTGGGCCGAAGCCAAGGTCTGACGACCACGGTGCCGCAGCGCAGCACGCCCCACTTCTACGAGCGTCTGGCCGAGATCGTCGGCCCCGGTTACCTCCGGTACTCGTTCACGAGGGGCACGGAATCCGAGGTTGCCTTCGTGGCCGACGCCCTCGGTCTGGCGCCCGGCGAGCGGGTCCTGGACGTCGGGTGCGGACCGGGTCGTCACAGCCACGCCCTGGCGCGCCGGGGTCTGCGGGTGGTGGGGGTCGACGTGGCGGAGCCTTTCGTCCGCCTGGCCCGGCAGCACGCTCCCGAAGGGGCGACATTCGTGCGGGGCGACGCCCGCCACCTGCCTGTCGGGCCGGGCAGCATGGACGCCGTGGTCTGCCTGTGCCAGGGGGGCTTCGGACTGCTCGGGGGCGGAGAGGACGAAGGGGCGGCGCTGGCGGCCATGGCCGGGGCGCTGCGCGTGGGTGGGCGGCTGGCGCTATCGGCGGTGTCGGCCTATTTCGTGCTCCGCTTCCTCGAGAAGGGCGACACCTTCGACGCCGATCTGGGCGTGAACCACGAGGTGGCGCAGGTTCGGGACCACCGGGGTGGGGAGGCGGGTGTCGATCTGTGGACGACCTGCTTCACCCCCCGGGAGCTGCGGCTCCTGTGCAGCCGCGCCGGCCTGGACGTGCGCCACATCTGGTCCGTCGGACCGGGTCAGTACGCCCGTCGGGCCCCGGACCTCGATCACCCCGAGTCGCTCGTGGTGGCCGAACGGCGCAGCGGCTCCTCGCCTACCAGCAGCCTCGCCCCGGGTGCATGAGGCCTGGTGGTAAAATTGGTTCTCGGTGGTTCGCCGCCTCCGGGCCGACCGGGCTCGAGGGAGACGGAGCGCCACGTGCCTCCCGCCGAATGATTGCCGCGGGAGCCTTGCCCGGAAAGAAGGCTACCAATCGAGATGTCCGACCAGCGTGCCATGAGTTCCGCACCAGTTGACGCCGCTCCCACGGCACCGGAGCCCGCGGTGAACCCCCCTGACAACGCCAGCGCCGCCCCCCAAGGTGAGAACAGCACCGAGGGGGCCCCTTCGAACGAGGGCGGTGCCCAGATGGGCACGTTCGACGAGGCCGGCAAGTACACCCCGAGGCAGGTCGTCGCCGACGACCTGGGCGAGATGTCGCTCGAGGACGCCATCGCCGGGACGATCGTCGAGTTCGACGACGGTGACATCGTGCAGGGGAGCGTCGTGAAGGTGGACGCCGACGAGGTCCTGCTCGACATCGGGTTCAAGTCAGAGGGCGTCATCCCCGCTCGAGAGCTGTCGATCCGCCACGACGTGGATCCATCGGAGATCGTGACCGTCGGCGACCGCATCGAGGCCCTCGTCCTGCAGAAGGAAGACAAGGAGGGGCGCCTGGTCCTCTCCAAGAAGAGGGCCCAGTACGAGCGGGCGTGGGGAACGATCGAGAAGATCAAGGAGTCCGACGGCGTCGTGAACGGCCCGGTGATCGAGGTCGTCAAGGGCGGCCTGATCCTGGACATCGGGCTCAGGGGCTTCCTGCCCGCCTCGCTGGTCGAGCTGCGACGAGTCCGCGACCTGGCTCCGTACGTGGGTCGCAACCTGGACGCGAAGATCATCGAGCTGGACAAGAACCGCAACAACGTCGTGCTCTCCCGGCGGGCCTGGCTGGAGGAGACCCAGCGGGAGCAGCGGGAGGAGTTCCTGGTCAACCTCAAGCCCGGCGAGGTTCGCCGCGGCACGGTGTCGTCGGTCGTCAACTTCGGGGCCTTCGTCGACCTCGGCGGCATGGACGGGCTCGTGCACGTGTCGGAGCTGTCCTGGAAGCACGTCGATCATCCGTCCTCGGTCGTGAGCGTGGGCGACGAGATCGAGGTCCAGGTGCTCGATGTCGACCTCGACAAGGAGCGCATCAGCCTCTCGCTCAAGGCCACCCAGGCCGATCCCTGGCAGGAGTTCGCCAACGCCCACCGGGTGGGGGAGCTCGTCTACGGGCGGGTGACCAAGCTGGTGCCGTTCGGTGCCTTCATCCAGGTGGGCGACGGCATCGAGGGGCTGGTGCACATCTCCGAGATGGCGGTCCACCACGTCGACCTGCCCGAGCAGGTGGTCAACCCGGGCGAGGAGCTGTGGGTCAAGATCATCGACATCGACCTCCAGCGGCGCCGCATCAGCCTGTCGATCAAGCAGGCGGCCGAGGGCGGCGAGGTCGCTCCCGAGTACCGCGAGGCCTTCGGGGAGCACGCCTACGACGAGCAGGGCAACTACATCGGCTTTTCGGAGACCGAGTTCACCCCCGAGACC
>DASXYV010000175.1:0-3397 GCA_036502305.1 Acidimicrobiales bacterium | reverse complement strand
GGAGCTTCGGTCCGGCAAGGGGGGCGAGGACCTGCTCAACGCCCAGGGCGCAGGCGACCAGGGAATGGTCTTCGGCTTCGCGGCGGACGAGACGCCCGACCTCATGCCCATGCCCATCTGGTTGGCGCACCGCTTGGCCCACCGCCTGTCGGAGATCCGCCGGGCGGGCGTGCTGCCCTACCTGCGCCCTGATGGCAAGACCCAGGTGACCGTCGAGTACGAGAACGACCGTCCCATCCGGCTCGACACCGTCCTCATCTCCACACAGCACCAGCCGGGGATCGATCTGGACACCCTGCTCCTGCCCGACCTGCGGGAGCACGTGATCCACCCATTGCTTCCGACCGATCTCGACGTCGACACGATGAACGTCCTCGCCAACCCGACGGGCCTGTTCGAGCTCGGCGGCCCCCACGCCGACACGGGCCTCACGGGGCGCAAGATCATCGTGGACACCTACGGTGGCGCGGCTCGCCACGGTGGTGGCGCCTTCTCGGGCAAGGACCCGAGCAAGGTCGACCGTTCGGCGGCCTATGCCGCCCGGTGGGTGGCCAAGCACATCGTCGCCGCGGGTGCCGCCCGCCGGTGCGAGATCCAGGTGGCCTATGCCATCGGGGTGGCCCGTCCCGTCTCGGTCATGGTCGAGACCTTCGGCACCGAGAGCGTGGACCCGGCTGCCATCGTGCGCGCGGTCACCGAGGTCTTCGACCTCCGGCCGGCGGCCATCATCCGCGACCTCGACCTCCTGCGACCCATCTACCGGCGCACGGCCGCCTATGGCCACTTCGGCCGCCCGGACAAGGAGTTCACCTGGGAGGCCACGCCGCGTCTCGAGGACGTGAAGCGGTCGTTGGGTCTGTAGGCGGTCCGAACGCCGGCACCGCCGGCACCGCCGGCCCGGGAGGCCGGCGCCAGCAGTCGGGTGACCGCCGGGTCGTTCGGGTGCTGCCCGACGTGGCGGGCATCGACCGGCCGTTCGACTACGTGGTCCCGGCGCAGCTAGACGAGCGCATCTCGGTCGGCGCGCGAGTGAGGATCGTCCTCCACGGCCGACGCGTCGGCGGTTGGGTGGTGGCCGACAGCGTCACGCCGCCGGAAGGGGTCGTGCTGCGCCCGATCGCCGGGGTGACCGGCCTGGGCCCCGCGGCAGGCGTGGTGGACCTGGCCGGCTGGGCGGCGTGGCGCTGGGCCGGGCGCACCGGAGCGTTCCTGGCCACCGCCTCCCCACCGAGCGCCATTCGTGAGTTGCCCGAACCCGCTCGGAGTGACGTCACGCGCGACACCTCGGGCCCGGCGGGTGATCTGGAGGAAGGCGTCGTCGCCGAGGCCATGACGCACAGCCGGGCCGTCGTCCGGCTGCCTCCGGCCGCGGACCCCTTCCCCCTGGTCGAGACGGCGGTCGCCAACCGGGCCGCCGGCGAGGGGGCGCTGGTGGTGGTCCCGAGCCAGGACTGGGCGGTCCGCACCGCGGAGCGCCTGGGTCGCCGCGGCCACGCCGTGGCGCTCCTGCCCGCCAACTGGGCGAAGGCTGCCGCCGGCGGTCGGGTGGCCGTCGGCACCAGATCGGCGGCCTGGGCTCGTGTGCCGCAGCTGTCGCGCGTTGTCGTGCTCGACGCCCATGACGAGGCGCACAGCGAGGAGCGGGCGCCAACCTGGAACGCCTGGGTCGTGGCTGCCGAGCGGGCGGCGCGGTGCGCCGCCCCGTGCCTGCTCGTCTCGCCGTGCCCGACCCTCGAGGAGCTGGCCTGGGGTCGGCTCGTCACCGGATCGCGCCGGGCGGAGCGGCAGGGGTGGGCGACCCTCGAGGTGGTCGATCGCCGGAAGGAGGACCCGAGGTCGGGCCTGTTCTCCGAGCGGCTGGTCAGTGTCGCCCGAGGGGCGGGCGCGACGCCCGACGGTCGGGTGGTGTGCGTGCTCAACCGAACGGGTCGCGCCCGGCTGCTCGCTTGCGGAGCCTGCGGTGAGCTGGCTCGCTGCGAACGCTGCCAGGGCCCGCTTGCACAGGCCGATGCCGGCGACGTCCTCCTGTGTCGTCGCTGCGGTCAGGAGCGTCCGAACATCTGCGCCGCCTGCGGGTCACGGCGGTGGCGGGCCCTCCGGCCCGGCGTGGCGAAGGTCCGGGACGAGCTGGAGGCGCTGGCCGGGATGCCCGTCGGTGAGGTCAGCTCGCGGACCGTCGACGTCAACCTGGACGCACCCGTGCTCGTGGGCACCGAGGCCGTCCTCCACCGCCTCCGAGGGGCCGGAACGGTCGTCTTCCTCGACTTCGACCAGGAGTTGCTGGCCCCCCGGTACCGGGCGAGCGAGCAGGCCTTGGCGCTGCTGGCGCGCGCCTCGCGTCTCGTCGGAGGTCGAGGGCGCGGGCGGATCATCGTCCAGACGCGGCAACCGGGGAGCGAGGTGATCGACGCCGCACTCCACGCCGACCCGGGACGCCTGGCGGCGGTCGACGGCGAGCGGCGATCGGCCCTCGGACTACCCCCCGCCACCGCCCTGGCCCTCGTCTCAGGGCAGTCGGCTGAGCACTACATCGCAGCGCTCGACACTCGGGCAGTCGACGTGCTGGGCCCCGACGATGGGCGCTGGCTCGTCCGGGCTCCGGATCATCGGGTCCTGTGCGACGCGCTGGCCGCCGCGCCGCGTCCAGCGGGGCGCCTGCGCATCGAGGTCGATCCGCTCCGGGCCTAGCCGCGGAGCGCCTGCCGGCCGGCCTCCCGGGCCGGCCTGTGCGCTCCGCGCCTGCGGCGTGCTCTGCCGGCCGGCCTCCCGGGCCGGCCTAGAGTTGCTGGCGGTGGCAACCCTTCCGATCAGGACCTTCGGCGACCCGGTGCTCAAGCAGCGCACGCCCGAGGTGGAGACCGTCGACGAGTCCATCGTCCGCCTCGTCGACGACATGATCGAGACCATGCGGGCGGCCCCCGGCGTGGGGCTCGCCGCTCCCCAGGTCGGGGTGCAGAAGCGCCTGTTCGTCTATGACGTGGGGGACGGTCCACGCGCCGTGGTCAACCCCGTGATCGCCCGCCACCGGGGCGAGTGGACCTACGACGAGGGCTGCCTCTCGGTGCCCAGCCTGTTCTGGCCCATCGTCAGGCCCAAGCAGGTGCACCTGCGAGGCCGCGACCTCGACGGCCACGAGGTGTCGATCGAGGCCGACGAGCTGCTGGCCCGGGTGTTCCAGCACGAGGTGGATCACCTCGACGGCATGCTCCTCCTGGAGCGCCTGGACAGCGAGCAGCGCAAGGAGGCCATGCGCACGTTGCGGGAGCGCACGCTGAGCCTGCCCGGCAACGGCCGGCCGGCCAGTCGGTAGAGCCCTGGCCCGGCTCGTCTTCCTTGGCACGCCGGGGATCGCCGTGCCGGCGCTCCGGGCGCTGGTCGGCGCCGGCCACGACGTCGC
>DASXYV010000174.1:0-3087 GCA_036502305.1 Acidimicrobiales bacterium | reverse complement strand
AGGAGCTGGGACCGACCTACATCAAGCTCGGCCAGATCCTGTCGTCGGGACAGGGGATCTTCCCCGAAGAGCTGGTGGCCGAGTTCCGCCTTTGTCGCGACCAGGTGCCGGCCGAGCCCTTCGCCGCCGTGCGCCAGACGGTCGAGACCGACCTCGGGCAACCCCTCGACTCGGTCTTCGCCGAGTTCGACGAGACCCCGGTGGCGGCGGCGTCCATCGCCCAGGTACACGGGGCCAGGCTGATCACCGGCGAGCCGGTCGTCGTGAAGGTCCAGCGACCGCAGGTGAGCGGGCTCGTCCGGCGGGATCTGGCCGCCATGAGCTGGATCGCCCCCAGCCTCGTGGGCCGCATCCCGGTCACCGCGCTGGCCAATCCCCCCGCCCTCATCGAGCTCTTCGCGGAGACCATCGTCGAGGAGCTGGACTTCCGCCTCGAGGCCGACAACATGCTCGACATCGCCCGCATACTGGCCGCGACCGAGCAGCGGGCTCTGGTGGTGCCCCGCCCCCACCCCCGCCTGGTGACCCGGCGGGTCCTGGTGATGGAGCGACTGGCGGGCTTCGGATGGGACGACGTGGCGGGGATGCGCGCCGCTGGGATCGACACGTCGGCGGTGGTGCGAGCAAGCCTCATCGCCTTCATGGAGGGGGCGATCCTGTTCGGTGTGTTCCACGGCGACCTCCACGGCGGCAACATGTTCGTCCAACCAGGGGGTCGGGTCGCCCTGTTGGACTATGGCATCACCGGACGGCTCGACGAGCCCCAGCGGCTGGCGTTCCTGCGCCTGCTCATGGGGGGCACGACCAACGACGTCCACCTCCAGATCGAGGCCCTCCGCGACATGGGCGCCCTCCCCACGGACGTCGACGTCGAAGGAGTCATCAAAGACCTCGGCATCGACGATCCGGAGAAGGACCCGACGAAGATGTCCGCCGAGGAGCTCATCGGCGAGATCCGGGAGTTGACCAAGGCCCTGCTCAGCTACGGCGCCCGCATGCCGAAGGAGCTCATGCTGTTCGTCAAGAACATGCTCTTTCTCGACGCTGCCATGGCCAACCTGGCGCCGGACGTGGACCTGTTCGCCGAGATCACTTACCTGGCGACCTACTTCGCCACGCACCACGGCGAGCGCATCGCGCGGGACGTGGGCATCGATCCCCGCACCGTCCCTGTGGACCTCGACGGAGTGCGGGCCTCGATGGGCCTCACGCCAGACGTCGGAGGCCTCACCCATCGCGAGCTCCAGGCCCGGCGCGACGTGATCCGTCGGCGCATGGAGGAGCGCCGGAGCCGGCGCTGACGGGGTGAGGAGGGCCGACCGTGCCGTGCTCCTCGCGGTGGCGTCGGGAGGGGCCCTCGGGGCACTGGCCCGCTACGGCGTCGAGCTCGGAGGCGACGTCGGCCGCGATGGGTTTCAATGGCCGACGCTGGTGGTCAACGTGTCGGGGGCGTTCCTCCTCGGGCTCGTGTACACGCTCCTTGCCGAGCGAGTGCGGCCCACTCCGTACCTGCGGGCCTTCCTCGCCATCGGGTTCCTCGGGGCGTACACGACATTCTCGACGTGGACGGTCGAGACCGTCCTCCTTGTCCGGGACGGAGCCGTGTGGATGGCCGCGACCTACGCGCTCGTGACCATGGTGGCCGGCCTCCTTTCTGTGTTCGGAGGTGTGGCTGCTGGTCGAGCGTGGCCGGCCAGAGTGGGAGGAAGCCATGAGACTCGAAGGCGCCGGTGAGCGACTGAGCATCTTCATCGGAGAGAACGACCAGCACGCGCACAAGCCGCTGTACACCGAGATCGTGCACCGAGCCCACGCGGCAGGGTTGGCGGGGGCTACGGTATTTCGCGGGTTCGAGGGCTACGGCGCCTCGAACGCCATCCATACCACGCGTATCCTCAGTCTCAGCGCCGATCTGCCGATCTTGATCACCATCGTCGACACGGCGGACCACATCGAGGGTTTCCTGCCGCAGCTCGATGAGCTGATCACCGAGGGACTGGTGCTGCGCGAGACGGTGGAGATCGTCAAGTACGTCGGAAGGGCCGCAACGACCTGATGACCTACCTCGGAGTCGCCGCCGCCGGGGCCGTCGGGGCGGTTGTCCGGTATCTCGTCGATCGCGCCGTGCAGCGCCGCCGTTACCCCGTCTTTCCTTTCGGCACTCTCCTCGTGAACGTGAGCGGGTCCTTTCTGGCGGGAGTGGTACTCGGGCTCGTCCTGTATCACGGCCTGGCCTCGACGCCCGCAGTGGTGATCGGCATCGGCTTCCTCGGCAGCTACACGACGCTGTCGACGTTCAGCTTCGAGTCCCTGCGGCTGCTCGAGAGCGGGGCCGTCCTGCTCGGCCTGGCCAACGTGATGGGAAGCCTCGTCGCCGGCCTGCTCGCGGCCGGCGCCGGGTTCGCGCTGGGAGCGCTGTAGTGGCGGGCGCCGACCCGACCGGGCACAGGTCGGCCGATCGCGGCGCTGGTCCTCGGGACGTGGTGCAGGCTGCCCGGTCGGTCGCGACCAGCGCGCTCGCCCCTCGGGCCGAGGAGACCGACAGGGCCGACCGCGTCCCAGCGGAGAACCTGCAGGCCCTCGCCGATGCCGGGCTGTTCGGCCTGGCCGGCCCCCAGCCCGACGGCCGGCCGTCGCCACCCCCGCCGGAGGTGCGCGCCGTCCACGAGGCTCTGGCCGGGGCGTGCGGCGCCACCTTCTTCGTCTGGGCCCAGCATCACACGCCGGTCCGGCTCCTGGCCCGCACTCCCAATGCCGCGCTGCGTGAGCGGTGGCTGGACACGTTGTGCGCGGGCCGGTCGCTCGCCGGCGTCATGTTCGCCTACCTACGATGGACGTCGCCCGCCGTTCGGGCCACGGAGGTTCCCGGCGGGTATCGGGTCGCCGGAGTGGCGCCGTGGGCGACCTCATGGGGGATGGCCGACACCTTCGCCGTGGCCGCCAGCCTCCCCGACGGGCAGGTGCTGTGGTTCCTGCTCGATGGGCGAGCCGACGAAGCGGTGCGGTCATCGCCCCCGCTCGAGCTGGCCGTCATGCAATCCACCTCCACGGTCAGGGTCGCCTTCGAGGACCTGTTCGTTCCCGAGG
>DASXYV010000173.1:0-5697 GCA_036502305.1 Acidimicrobiales bacterium | reverse complement strand
AGGGCCCGGACGTCATCGGCCGAGCCACCGGGATCGGCTTGGATGAAGTTGGCGTGCTTGGTCGACACGCATGCCGATCCGACGCGGTGACCCTTGAGCCCGGCTACCTCGATGAGGCGCCCCGCGGAGTCACCAGGTGGGTTCGTGAAGACGGAGCCAGCGTTCTGGCCGCCCGGCTGATGCTGTCGCCGCCACCGGACGATCTCGGCGATCTCGGCTTCCGATGACGAGGCGTCACCGGCCGAGACGGCGAGCTCGGCCCACAGCACCACGTGGTGCGGGGCCACACTCGAGTGGCGGTATGCGTACTCGAGCCGATCGGCACCCGCGACCCCGTCCTCGCCGCCGTGCAGATCGGCGAAGCAGATGCGCTCGAGGCGCTCGCTCGTCTCCGAACCATGTCCGCCCGCGTTCATGCGGACCGCTCCCCCGACCGATCCGGGTACGCCCACGGCCCATTCGAGGCCGGTCAGCCCGGCTCGAGCCGATCGCCGGGCCAGCACCGGCAGGCCGACACGCGCGCCGGCTCGGACCCGATTCGCCTGCATCTCGATCGTCGAGAACGCCTCGCCCAAGGTCACGACCAGCCCGGGAAACCCGGCATCGGCGACCAGAAGGTTGGAGCCCTTACCCACGACCAACACCGGCACCCCAGAGGCGCCGACCGCCTCGCACGCCAGCCGCAGATCGTCGTCGTCCTCGATCTCGAGCGCCAGCGCCGCTCGTCCTCCCACCCGGTACGTGGTCAACGGGCCAATCGGTCGATCGCGCTGTCCTCGGGCCCCAAGGACAGCGGCGGCCTGCTCGATCGCCTCGGTGGCACCGCGCCACTCGGCGCCGCCGCCTACCACGCGGCGTCGACGAGCAGCTCGTCGGGAAGCGACGTGAGGTCACCCGCACCCAGGGTCAGGCACAGGTCGCCCGGCTCGAGGGTCCGGCGCAGCTCGGCGAGCAGAGCAGCCCGAGTCGGCACGTAGATCACCTGCTGGGTGGGGTGGGCGTCCCGAACGGCCTGTACGACGAGCAGACCCGACACGCCAGGGCGAGGCCGCTCTCCTGCCGGGTACACGTCAGTGACGACCAGGACGTCGGCCCCATCGAAGGCATCGGCGAAGTCGCGCCACAGCGTCGCCGTGCGCGAGTACCGGTGGGGCTGGAACACGCACACGATCCGCCGCCACCCCCCGCTCCGGGCCGCCGCCAGTGTCGCCACCACCTCACCAGGCAGGTGGGCGTAGTCGTCGACGTAGCTCACACCTCCCTGCTCACCCCGGAACTGAAAGCGGCGGGCGACGCCCGTGAAGCGAGCCAGCGCCCGCTGCGCGGCGGCCATGTCAGCACCCATGGCGAGGCCGGTCACGACCGCGCCGGCCGCGTTGGTCGCGTTGTGCAGCCCGGGCACCGGGAGCTCGAGCCGCCCCAGGCGCTGCCCCTCGTGCTCGAGGGAGAAGCTGGTGTTGCTCCTTCGACCCTCGATGTCGACCATGCGATAGCTCGCCGTCGGCGCCGTGCCGTAGCTGATCGCCCCCACCTCGGCGCCGAGCCGGGCCGCGACCGGGTCGTCGGCGCAGACAACCCTGGCCCCGGGCGCCTCGGTCAGGAAGGTCTCGAAGGCTTGCACCAGGGCGTCGAACGAGCCGTAGTGCTCGATGTGATCAGGCTCGACGTTGGTGACGAGAGCCACCTCAGGCGTGATCTGCAGGAAGGTGCCGTCGCTCTCGTCGGCCTCGACCGCCAGCCACTCGCCCTCGTCCCATACGGCTCCGGTGCCGATCTCATTGAGCTCGCCGCCGACGATGAACGACGGCCGCACGCCCGCCTCGATGAGCACGAGGGCAAGCATCGAGCAGCAGGTGGTCTTGCCGTGGGTCCCCGCCACGGCAACCGTGCGCCTGGTGTCGACGACCGCGGCCAGGATCTGGGCCCGCGTCAGCACCGGTATGCCGCGCTCACGGGCCGTGGCCACCTCCGGGTTCGAGCTCGGCACCGCGCTCGAGACGGCGACCACATCGGGGCTTCCCAGGTTCTCGGCCCGGTGACCGACCGAAACCTGTGCCCCGCCGGCGGCGAGACGCTCGAGGGTGAGCGACGCCTTGAGGTCGCTGCCGGTGACGGTATGACCCATCGCCGACAGGACGGTGGCGATGGCGCTCATGCCGGCGCCCCCGATGCCGACCAGATGGATGCGCCGCGGCGCGCGCAGATCGAAGGTCACGCTGTCGCTCACAGACGGCCGTCTCCCTGGGGCGGCCTCCCGGGCCGGCCGTCTCCCTGGGCCGGCCGCAGGCGGGCGTGCGCCTCGACGAGGCTGGCCACCTCTTCGGCCGCACGGGGCCGTCCGACCTGCCGGGCCCGGCGGCTCATCTCCGCCAAGCGGTCCCGATCGCTGAGAAGGCCGTCGATCTCGGCCGCCAGCCGGACCGTGGTGCAGTCGCCGTCCGCCAGGCTCACGGCGGCTCCAGCCCCAGCCACCCAGCGGGCGTTGGCCGTTTGGTGATCACCGGGCGCGCCCGGCAGCGGCACCAGGATCGCGGGCAGCCCCACCACGGTCAGCTCGGCGACCGACGTGGCGCCCGCCCGGCAGACCGCGAGATCGGCGGCGGCGTAGAGCGTCGGCATGCGGTCCTCATACTGCACCGGCCGATAGAGCGCGGGATCGAGCGCGAGCGTCGCCACCCTCGCCGATAGCTCCGGCCAGTCCCGACGCCCGACGATGTGGTACAGGGTCACGTCCTGACGGGCGGCCCACGACCCGACGAGGTGCAGAGTGGCCTCGTTGATCCGCAGAGCGCCCAGCGATCCGCCGAAGACCGCGACCACCTGCCGTTTGGTCGGCAGGCTCAGCTCGGCCCGGGCAGCCTGGCGACCCGTCGGCGAACGGTCGACAGCGAGCACCTCGGGCCGCACCGGGTTGCCCGTCACCACCGCTCGGGGCAAGGGCGTGCCCTCGAAGGCCACAGCGGAGGCCGCCGCGAACCTGCCCGCCAGACGATTGGCAGCGCCCGGCACGGCGTTCGACTCGGCAACGATCAGCGGTATGCGCAGCGCCACCGCGGCCAGCGCCGCCGGCAACCCGGCGTAGCCACCGACCGAGAGGACGACGGCAGGCCGGCGTCTGGCCACCAGGCCGATGGATCGAGCGACGGCCGCGGCGAGGCCGGGGACGGCCTCGAGGTTGGCGCGGCTGAGACGGCGCTGGATGCCGCGGCCGGGCAGCAGGGTGACCTCGAAACCGGCAGCAGGGACGAGACGAGCCTCGATGCCTCGCCGAGACCCGACGTAGTGGATGGTTCCGGCGGGATGCCCCCGGTCCACCAGGGCCCGGCCGACGGCCAGGGCAGGCAGAACATGCCCCGCAGTCCCGCCGCCAGCCACCACGGCGAACGTCGAAGTAGCCACGTCGGAGACGGGTCGCGGGGACGAGTCGGCGCCCACGGGATCGAGCGTCACGGTGCGGCGCGCGTGGGCGTCGCACGCCTGGCGCGGGTGCGCCGGGCACGCGGGCCCCGGGGGGCGCCGGGGCGGTCCCCTCCTTGGTGGACCGCCCCGACCGTGGTCTCGGGCTGCCGGGGCCTGGGAACCAGCCTCGTGGGCCGGCCGACCGGGGCAGCTGTCGGCGTAGCGGACGCGGCGTCCTGGCGACCGCCATCCGAAAGGGGCCGCTCTCGCGCCGCCACGCTCAACAGGAGGCCGGTCGCGGCCATGACGATCACCAGCGACGAGCCACCGAAGGAGACGAACGGCAACGGCAGGCCGGTCACCGGCAGTAGCCCGATCACGGCACCGATATTGATGAACGCCTGGCTCACGATCCAACACGTGATGCCGATGGCGAGGAAACGACCGAAGCGATCGGGTGCCCGGGCCGCGGTGCGGACCCCGAGGAAGGCCAGCGTCCCGAAGAGGCCGACGACGAGGAGGCTCCCGATCAGGCCGAGCTCTTCGCCGATGATGGCGAAGATGAAGTCGGTGTGGGCGTTCGGAAGAAAGCCCCACTTGGCCCGGCTGGCACCGAGGCCGACACCCCAGAGGTGGCCGGAGCCCAAGCCGACGAGCGACTGGACGACCTGGTAGCCCTGGTCGGATCGGTGCGCCCATGGGTCGAGGAAGGACAGTAAGCGGGCGCGCCGGTAAGGCTCGGCGATGCTCAGGAGGAACGCGCCGGCCGCGCTGACCGTGAACAGGGCCGCCAGCGTTCGCACCCGTGTGCCGGCCGCGAACAGCAGCCCGAACGCGACGCTCGCCAACACCAGCGTGGTCCCCATGTCGGGTTGCTTCATTACCAGCAGACCGGCGACGAAGAACACGATGACCAGGGGGCGGACGGCCCTCGCCCACTGCCGGGTCCGTCCGGCCCGACGGGCGAGCAGATCGGCACCGAACAGCACCAGGGCCAGCTTCATGAGCTCCGACGGCTGGATCCGGAATGACCCGGTCCCGATCCAGCGGCTCGATCCGTCGACGAGCACCCCCACTCCCGGGATCAGCACCATGACGAGGAGCACGAGGGCGAGGCCGACCAGGGGGCCGCTGAACCGCTTCCACACGCGGTAGTCGAGCTTGGCGCACACGATCAACACGGCCCCACCCAAGGCCACCCACAGGACCTGGCGCTCGAAGTACACCCAGGGCGACCCGTACTGGCGTATCGCCTGCACCGACGATGACGACAGCACCATCACCAGACCCATCACGGTGAGAACGCTGACGACGGCCACGAGGCCGACGAACGTCCCCGAGCGCCTGGGGCCGCCCCGACCCGAGTCGGGTACGCCGGTCTGCCGACCCTCGTCTGGATCGGCCGCGGCGGCGCGGGCCCGACTGGGCGACCAACCAGAAGACGCCCGGGTCGACGAGGTGCGGGCGATGGTCCTCGAGGGTCGGCTCATTGGGCGCCTCCGGTGCGGACCCGCACCGCCCGGGCGAAATCGTCACCGCGCTCGCTGTAGGACCGGTACCAGTCGAAGGAGGCACAGCCGGGCGAGAGCAGCACCGAGTCCCCCGGGCGGGCGAGATCGCCGGCGAGGCGCACCGCCTCGTCCATCGACATGGCCGTCACGACCGGCGACGCCGCCGCGAAGGCCGCCTCGACCTGGGGGATCGCCTCGCCGATGGCGACGACCGCGCGCACCCGGTCGGCGCCGTCCCGCAGCGAGTCCAGACGTAGACCCTTGTTCCGCCCACCGGCGATCAGCACCACCGAGTCGAGCCCGGACAGGGCAGCGAGGACGGCGGCAGGGGTCGTCGCCTTGGAGTCGTCGAGATAGCGCACCCCACCAGACTCCCCCACCAGCTCGAGCCGGTGGGGGAGGCCCGCGAACGTCCGCAGCGCGGCACGGCACCCGTCGAGGGTCGCGCCCGCCGCCAGCGCCCCCGCCGAGGCGGCGAGGGCGTTGACCAGATCGTGCGGGAAGGACCTCGGCAGCTCCTCGGTCCCGACGATTCGCTCGGCGCTCGGCGTGACCAGGGCTCCGTCCTCGATGTGGTAGCTCCCCTCGGCCCGGCCGAACGTGACAACCGGAACCGGTGCGGACGCAGCCGCAGCCATCACCGCGGGGTCCTCGGCGTTGGCCACGGCGACATCGCCATCCCGCTGGTTGGCCCAGACCCGGGACTTGGACTGGACGTAGTGAGCGACGGACGGGTGCCAATCGAGGTGGTTCTCGGCCACGTTGAGCCACACCGCCACCCTCGGAC
>DASXYV010000172.1:0-2518 GCA_036502305.1 Acidimicrobiales bacterium | reverse complement strand
GATGGGGCTGTTCTTCGGCGCCGAGCCGGTGACCGACTACGAGGGTGCACAGGCGTCAGTCGCCGGTGGGCAGTACGCCCCCTTCTTCCACGCCATGCTGGCGCGGGGGGTGACCCTGGCGCCTGGGCCCTACGAGGCGATCTTCCCCAGCCTGGCTCACACCGAGGCGGACCTCGCCCGCACGGTGGAGGCCGCTGCCGAGGCCGCGGCCGAGCTGGCCGGCGGTCGGCTTCCATAGGGTCGCCGTTCCACCTCTGGTCGAAAGCTGCCGACTTCGGACCTTCCACCGCGCCCGCTTTCGACGTGAGGTGGAACTGAGGTAGCTGCGGAACCGACGGTCGGGCCGCAAGGCCCCGCGTTAGGCCCGGCGGGCGAGCGCCGCCACCGCCCGGTAGGCGGCCTCGGCGGGGCCCAGCTCGTCGGGGCGCAGCAGGTTGGCCATGATGCGCAGCACCCACTCCATGAGCGTGCGGCTGTGCATGCCGGTGCCCACCAGCGCCCGCATCAGCTGGGGTCGCCCGATGATCTGCACGAACGCCTGCGCCACCCGGTAATAGAGCCCGTAGCGGTGCTCGAGGGCCGAGTCGTAGCCTCGGAGGGCGTCGTCATCGCCAGCGGCGAGGGCCTGGCCGATCGCGGCGGCGGCGAGGCGCCCCGTCTCGTAGGCGTAGGCGATCCCCTCCCCATTGAACGGGTTGATCGCTCCCGCCGCGTCCCCCACGACCAGGTAGCCGGGACCCGAGCGGGGACCGACGGAGAGGCCCATCGGCAGCCGCCCACCGGTGGGTGCCCCGCAGGACGTGGCCCGAGACAGCTCCCAGGAGGGAGGAGCCGTCTCGACGAAGGCCGCCATGAGCTCGGTGGTGTTCACGCCCGCCCAGCGGTCGGAGGTGGAGAGCAGCCCGACGCCCACGTTGACGCGACCGTCGCCCAGCGGGAAGACCCAGCCGTACCCGGGCAGGACCTGACCGTCCCGATCACGCACGTCGAGATGGGACTCGATCCAGGGCTCGTCGTGGCGGGGCGAGCGGTAGTAGCCGCGCAGCGCCATGCCGAGCGCGAGGGCGCGATCCCGGCTCGTGCCCAGCGCCCGTCCGAACCGGGAGTTGGCCCCGTCGGACACGACCACGTAGCGGGCCCTGATCTCGTCCACGCCGCCGCCGTCGCTGCTGGCCACCATGGCGCCCCGAACGCGGCCGTCCTCGAGAACCGGCGCCGTAGCCTCCGCGCCCTGCCGGAGGACGGCGCCGACCTTCTGGGCCCGCTCGGCCACGACATGGTCCAGGTCACGCCGGGTCACCACGTACCCGTGGGACGGGAGGTCGGGGTGATCGGGCCAGGCCAGCTCGAGCTCCCGGCCGAAGGCGACGGCCCGGAGACCGTCGTAGCGATGGAAGCCGGCCAGCTCCTGGGCCAGACCCATGTCCTCGAGCTGGCGCACCGAGCGAGGAGTGAGACCGTCTCCGCACGTCTTCTCCCTCGGAAAGCGCTTGCGCTCGAGCAGCAGCACGTCGTAGCCGGCGTCGGCCAGCCAGTAGGCGCACGCCGACCCTGAGGGACCCGCTCCCACCACCAGGACGTCGTGGGCATGATCGACCGAGGTGCTCACGGGCACGACTCTAGGACGGCCGACGACGGGGGCGGCACCGAGGGGCGGCGCCGATCTGACCGCCTTCGAGGGGCCGTGGTACAAAGGCGCCGAGGTCCGACGATATGGCCCTCGCCACCAGGGGGGGCGACCCACCGATGGATAACTACCTGCCGATCGTCTGCATGTTCGTCCTGTCGATCCTCTTCGCCGCGCTCTCGTTCGCGGCGTCCTCGTTGCTGGGACCCAAGCGGCCGACCAGCGCCAAGGCGGCTCCCTACGAGTGCGGCATCGTCCCCGAGCGTGAGCCGGCGGAGCGGTTCCCGGTGCGGTTCTACATCGTCGCCATGGTCTTCATCGTCATCGACATCGAGATCATCTTCCTGTACCCCTGGGCGGTCATCTTCCGCCAGCTGAGCACCTTCGGTCTGGTCGAGATGGTCCTCTTCGCCGTCGCCGTGCTCCTGTCGTTCATCTACCTCATCAGCAACGGCGCCCTCGACTGGGGCCCGGTCAAGCGCCTTCGCCCGCTGCCGGGGACGACGACGGAGCGGACCACCGACACGACGGTCCGTCGCATCAGCCAGGACACCGGCGAGGCGGCCTGAGCATGGGGCTCGAGAGCCTCAACCACAACTTCCTGACGGGCAACCTCGAGAACCTCGTGAAGTGGGCTCGGCGCAACAGCGTGTGGCCGGCCACCTTCGGCCTCGCCTGCTGCGCGATCGAGATGATGTCCGCCGGGGCGGCCGACTACGACCTCGCCCGTTTCGGCATGGAGGTCTTCCGGGCGTCGCCCCGGCAGGCCGATCTCATGATCGTCGCCGGCCGGGTCTCGCAGAAGATGGCTCCGGTCCTGCGCCAGGTCTACGACCAGATGCCCGAGCCCAAGTGGGTGATCTCGATGGGCGTGTGCGCCTCCACCGGCGG
>DASXYV010000171.1:0-2876 GCA_036502305.1 Acidimicrobiales bacterium | reverse complement strand
TGGCAGGTGTTCATCGTGTCGGCTTCGCCCGAGGAGATCGTGGGTCCCCTGGCCCGGTACCTGGGTGTTGACGGGGCCGTATCCAGCCGGGCGAAGATCGACGAGGACGGGCGCTACACGGGGGAGATGGAGTTCTACGCCTACGGCCCCTACAAGGCGGACGCCATCCGGGCCCTGGCCGAGCAGGAGGGGATCGATCTCGCCGCCTCCTACGCCTACTCCGACTCCTACACCGACCTTCCGATGCTGGAGGCCGTGGGCCACCCCGTCGCCGTCAATCCCGACCGCGTCCTCCACAAGCTGGCCAAGGAACGCGAATGGGAGGTGCGCAACTTCGTGCGCCCGGTCTCGCTTCGGCCGCGAGTCACCGCGCCGGGTCTACCGGCTGCCGCCGTCGCCGGCGCGGTGGTCATGGGAGTCGGAGGAGTGGTTGGTTGGCGCCTGGGGCTCCGCCTCAGGCGCCAACCGGTCAATCTGCCCGCAGCTTCTTGGCAGCAACGGCTCCGAGAGCAATCAGCACGGCCAATATCAGCAGCTTCTTCATGGCTTCCAAACGTACCGGCTGGCTGGCTTCCCCACTAGTGATCAATCCGTCGGGGCTGCTCGGAGCCCACTAATCTCCGGGTCGGAGGTGTCCGGGCACCTGGTGGGCCCCCCCGCCTTCAAAGCGGGTGGGACGGGCGATCCCCGTCCGGCGGGTTCGATTCCCGTCCACCTCCGCCACATTCCCCTTCGTGGGACGGGCGCTCCATCACCGGCGGCGGGTTCGATTCCCGTCCACCTCCGCCATTCAGCTCCGCCACATTCCCCTGCGTGGGACGGGCGCTCAGACGGTGAGGAGGTCCCGGGCGCCGGTGTCGCTCGAGGGGTGGCGCAGCTTCGACATGGCCCTGGCCTCGATCTGGCGGATGCGCTCGCGGGTGAGGTTGAAGTGCTCCCCCACCTCCTCGAGCGTCCGGGGCTCGCCCCGGTCCAGCCCGAAGCGGAGCCGGAGGATCTCCCGCTCCCGCTCATCCAGCGGGGCCAGGAGGCGGGCGATCTCGACGGGCAGCAACGACGTCGCCGCCATCTCGAAGGGCGACTCCGCCGAGCGGTCCTCGACGACGTCGCCCAGCTCGGCATCGCCGTCCTCGCGGAGCGGCTCGGACAGCGAGAGTGGCTCGGCCCGGAAACGGAGCGCCTCGATGAGCTTCTCCTCGGGCATCTCGACCTCGATGCCGAGCTCGGCCAGGGTGGCCGGCCGGCCGAGCTTGAGCTCGAGGCGGGCCTGCGCCTTCTGCACCCGGGCGAGGGTGTCGCCGGCGTGCACCGGCAACCGGATGGTCCGACCGGTGTTGGCGATACCCCGGGTGATGGCCTGGCGGATCCACCACGTCGCATAGGTGGAGAACTTGAACCCCTTGCGCCAGTCGAACTTCTCGACGGCGTGCATCAGGCCGAGGTTGCCCTCCTGGATGAGGTCGAGAAGGGGCAGACCCGACGCCTGGTACTTCTTGGCGATCGAGACCACCAGCCGCAGGTTGGACTGCACGAAGGTCCGCTGGGCGTCCTCACCACCCTGGACCTGACGCCGCAGCTCACGACGGCGGGCGGGGGTCAGGTCCTTGGTGCTCTTGCCGTCCAGCTCGGTCTGGCCCGCATAGCCGGCCTCGATCGCCTGCGCCAGCCTGACCTCATCGTCCTTGGTGAGCAGCGGATACTGCCCGATATCGGTCAGATAGAGGCGGACGAGATCCTCCTCGTCGCGCTCGACTCGCTCCTTTGCCAAAATGATGAACCTCTCCTGAGCAGCCAGGCGGCCAAAGAACAGCCCCGCCTCTGGTTACCCCTGCTCGTCGCTCGGCGAGACGAACCCGCCCCTAGCTTACCGGGAGCGTCAAGGCACCCGTTCGACGCCCAGCCCCCGCTCAGCACCGCTTTCGCCACGGTGGTGGTACGGACACTGAGGGGTTCGACGACTTCGGGCTGCCTCCCTGCTCAACGGGCGCTCGCCGCTACCCTCGGCGCCGTGCATCCCGACACTGCGGACCACGACGTCGAG
This sequence comes from Acidimicrobiales bacterium, assembly GCA_036502305.1. Lineage (GTDB taxonomy): Bacteria > Actinomycetota > Acidimicrobiia > Acidimicrobiales > AC-9 > AC-9. Next base: position 835 of record DASXYV010000171.1, on the reverse strand, counting down.
CTTACCGTCGTCACCCTGGGGTTCGACGCGCGTGCCGCTGACGACCCCAGCGCCGAGCGACTGCTCGCCGTCCTGGCCAAATACGTCGTGCTCTCCCGCGGACAGCGGGGCTGTCGGAATATCGACCTGTGCGCATCGCGGACCGAGCCTGGGAGATTCCTGATCATCGAGAAATGGGAGACACCGGAGGCGCAGCAGCGGCACTTCGACTCGCCCGAGATGGTGGAGATGGCGGAGGCGTGCCGGGGCCTGGTCGCTCGCCGACCCGCTGTCGACCTGCTGACCGGGATCTCGGCCCACGATCTGGCCTAGGGCCGCCCAGGGACCTCTCGGCGGCCCCGGTCCCTACGCCGGTTGGCGGGCGGCCTTCGTCTCGGCGCAGGCCGCGTCGAGGTCGGGCCACGTGAGCCCCGTCGCCGACCACAAGCGGTCGAAGGTGGCGTCGGCCAGGTCAGTGAAGCCGTGACGGTTGCGGAAGTGGTACCGCCATCGGGCCTGCGAGTCCCCGAAACCCAGACGCGCGCACCGTCCGACCGAGTAGGCGTCCCACGCCACGCCCTGGGCCAGGGTGAGGGCCTTCTCTTCCGGTGGATCGCCGAAGGACGGGTCCAACCGGTCACGGGCGCGAAAGAGGAAGCGGCCGAGGATGTCTTCCACGCTGGGCACCCTCAGCTGGCGAGGACGCTTGGCGTCTTCGAGGGCGCCGCTCTGCACCGAGATCGTTACCGGTTGCAACAAGACGAGGCGACCCGCTCCCAGCGGCGAGGTCTCGTCGACCTCGACGCGGACCTCGAGGTCCGCGGGCAGGCCGACCAAGTCGGCAACGCGCTCGGCC
>DASXYV010000170.1:0-2551 GCA_036502305.1 Acidimicrobiales bacterium | reverse complement strand
ATCCAGATCCACGCCAGGCGCTCCAGCTGGGGCGCCGACAAGCTCGAAGGCTCATTGCTCGCCATCGGGGACCGCGTGTCCCGGATCGTCACCGAGGCCGATCGCACGGCGCGGACCCCGGTGACGGTGGCCGAGGAGATGGCGTCGGACCGACTCGGGCGTTCGATCGCCCTCCTCACCTGAGCAGATGAGGGTCGACCGGCGGCACCCGAGGGTCGCAGCCGGCGGCGCGGGTCCAGGCGGGGCAGCCGTAGACGGCGGGGCGGGCGCAGCCGCTGACGGGATGGCCCAGGCGGGCCGCGCTCCGGTGAGCCTCGACGACGTCTACCGCGTCGGCGACGGTCGTGCTCTGATGTCCGGCATCCAGGCGATCGTGCGGCTCGTGCTCGACCAACGCCGCTTGGACCGCAGCCGTCGGCTCGATACCGCCGCCTTCGTGAGCGGCTACGAGGGCTCGCCCCTGGCCGGACTCGACCTCGAGCTCGACCACGCCCGCCGCCGGCTCGAGGAGGAAGGCGTGGTGTTCGCCCCCGCTCTCAACGAGGAGCTCGCCGCCACCGCCGTCGCCGGAAGCCAGCTGCTGGCCGACGTGCCCGGTCACGACCACGAAGGCGTGGTGGGCTTCTGGTACGGCAAGAACCCCGGTCTCGACCGTGCCGCCGACGCCATCCGACACGGTAACTATGCGGGGACGGCGCCGCTCGGCGGGGCCGTGGCCCTCATCGGAGACGACCCGACGTGCAAATCGTCGACACTTCCCAGTTCTTCGGGGTCGATGGCTGCGAGCCTGAGCATGCCACTGCTGTCACCCGGCTCGGTCTCAGAGGTGGTGCGCCTGGGTCTCCACGCCGTCGCCCTCTCCCGCTACTCGGGACTGTGGGTCGGCTTGCAGATCGTCGCCGACGTGGCCGATGGGAGCGCGGTGGTCGACCTCGGCGCGCCGTTGCCCGAGATCCCTACTCCCGACACGACCCGCGTCGCCCACTCCCCATTACTGGTGGGTCCGAGCGCGGTCGAGGCGGAGGAGCACCTCGTCGGTGTCCGTCTCCCGCGGGCGCTCGAATACGCCCGACTGGCGTCGCTCAATGCCGTGACTCTCGACTCACCCCGGGCTCGCGTCGGCATCGTGGCTGCCGGGTACACCTACAGCACCCTCCTGCGGGCGCTGGAGGAGATGGGTCTGGATGCCGAGGCCTGCTCCCACATGGGGCTGCGCCTCATCAGAATCTCCCTGCCGTGGCCGCTCGACGGTGCCGAGCTCCGCCGGTTGACGGCGGGGCTCGACGAGGTGGTGGTGATCGAGGACAAGGCGTCGTTCATCGAGTCCCAGCTCAAAGAGGCCCTGTACGGCCGGACCGAGCAGCCTCTGGTCGTGGGCAAGTTGGACCCAGAGGGTCGTCCCCTGGTCCCGGCTTCAGGATCGGTCGACAGCGACACCATCACCCGCGTGCTGACGGCGCGCCTTGCCTCCGATCGACTTCCGGTCGCCGCCCGAGCGCGCATCGACGCCCTGGCCCGGCGACAGCGGCTCGTGCTCCACGTGGCTGCGCCCCCGGCCCGCACGCCCGCGTTCTGCTCCGGATGCCCGCACAACATCTCGACCCGGTCCGACGACGACCAACTGGTGGGGCTGGGGATCGGGTGCCACATCATGGCCGGCTTCGACACCCGCGGTCGGGGGCATCAGGTGGGGATGACCCAGATGGGTGGCGAGGGAGCCCAGTGGACCGGGCTGGCACCGTTCGCCCACGGCCAGCACTACGAGCAGAACATTGGGGACGGGACCTTCTTCCACTCCGGCTCACTGGCTGTACGTGCCGCGGTGGCAGCCGGCGTCGACATCACCTACAAGCTCTTGTACAACGATGCGGTGGCCATGACCGGCGGCCAGGCCCCCGAGGGTCGGATGGCGGTGCCCGATCTGACTCGCCTCTTGGCCATCGAAGGGGTCCGGCGGGTCATCATCACCACGCCCGAGCCCAAGCGCTACCGCGGGGTCTCCCTCGATCCGATTGCCGAAGTCCGCCACCGGGACGAGCTGCCCGATTCGCTTCGAGAGCTTCGCCGGGTCGGCGGCGTGACCATGGTCATCCACGACGACCGCTGTGCGGCGGAGGAACGTCGGCTGCGAAGGCGCGGCCGGCTGCCGGAGCCGACGACCCGGGTCTGGATCAACCCGCGTGTCTGCGAGGGATGCGGGGACTGCGGGGAGAAGTCGAGCTGCCTGTCGGTCGTACCGGTCGAGACCGACTTCGGGCGCAAGACGACGATTCACCAGGGATCGTGCAACCACGACCTGTCGTGCCTACGCGGGGACTGCCCCTCGTTCGTGATGGTGACCCCCGCCCAGCGACAGCGGCCGCGTTCGGGTTCGTCACCGCCGTTCGGCGAGCCACCGGTCGACCTGGGTCCACCGCTGCACCGCCGCACCCCCGACGACCTGCTGGTGCGCATGCCCGGAGTCGGGGGGACCGGGGTGGTGACCGTCTCGCGCATCCTGCAGATGGCCGCCCATCTCGACGGTCTCTACGCCGGCGGCCTCGACCAGACC
>DASXYV010000169.1:0-11633 GCA_036502305.1 Acidimicrobiales bacterium | reverse complement strand
TTTTCCTGCTCATGGTCGCGGCCAGCGCGGCCATGGTGCTGGCGGGTCCTCGCTGGCCATGGGTCGCCGTCGCCGTCGTCCTGCTGGTGGCTGCGGGCATCACCTGGAAGACGGTGCGTTGGGCTCGCGCCGTCCACGCCGTTGCCATCGGCAGGCTGCTCTGGTTCGGCTGGCAATGGGTCATGGACGTTCGAGACGCCCGTGCCTGGGCGCGGACGGGCCAGTCGCTCCCGCCACCGTCCTCGTAGCGTCGTCCGAGCTCGACCCGGGGCCCCTCGGCAGGAGGTGCGCCCGTGAGCGGGGAAGTCCTCCATCGTGATCGCCTGGTTCCCGCGCCCCCAAGTGCCGCTGATCGCGGCCGGTCCGGCCGAGCCCTGCCCGGCTCACGACCGCTGCTGGGCCGATGAGCCCAACGGGCAGCAGTGCGCCACCGTGATCGACGACGAGGACCTCCTCGGACTGTGCGAGCGACACTGCGCGCTCCTTCGCGGCGACGACGGCTCGCCGGCGACGAGCGTCGGGTAGCCGCTCACGGTCGGCGCCCGCGCCGGGCGCTGGCTCGACCGAAGTGGGGGAGGGCCCCGGCCGACTCAGCCGAAGATGCCCAGTCGCATCACGGTGGCCACGGCGTGAGACCGGTCGTTCACGCCGAGCTTCCGGTAGATCGACCGGAGGTGGGTCTTCACCGTCTCCTCCCCGACGACCAGCTTGGCGGCGATGAGGCGGTTGCTCAGTCCCTCCACCAGCAGCCCCAGCACCTCGCTCTCGCGGTGGCTGAGCGCCAGCTGGCTACCCGGCCACATCTCGGCGCCGCCGAACTGGGCGCCGCGCAGGGCGATACGCGTCGCGATGGTGGGATCGACGACGATCTGCCCGTCGGCGACCCGCACCAGGTGGTCCGCCAGCTGGACTCCGTTGAGCGACTTGAGCAGGTACCCGGACACGCCCAGCCGCAAGGCCTCGAAGAGTCGGCGCTCCTCACTGTCGTCGGTGAAGATCACAACCCGGAAGGGCGGGCCGTCCGCCAGCAGTCGGGCGGCCAGCTCGAGCCCGCTGGCGCCCTGGATGTGGAGGTCCACCAGGACGATCTCCGCCCCGAGGTCGGGAATGGTCGAGGCCAGGTCCTCGGACGCCAGGACGCGGCCCACGACCTTCACCTGGTCCCGATGGCGGGCCAGCATCGTGCGGAGGCCGTCGATGATGATCTGCTCGTCGTTGACGAGGACCACCCGCACCGGTTGGCGCATTGGCTTCTGCTGTGTTGTCGCGGCCGGCACGGCTTCAGCCCCGAGGCGCTCCGACGCTCGGATGCGCGCCTACCACATTCGCCGTCTCCGCCATGGCGCTCCCCCCCTGGCACTGGTTCGTCGAGATGTCAGCCCGAGGAGCCAGGTTAGCTGCTCACCCGCCCGGGGGGCGGAGGGCTCCGGCGAGGAATCCGACGAGTAGGTCGTTCACCTCGGTCGGGCGCTCCTGACTCGTCCAGTGCCCGCAGCCGGCCAGCACGTGCGAGCCACGCAGATCGGGGAGGGTCTGGTCGAACCTGGCGATGGCCGACGCTCCCCAGAGCGTGGGTCCGTCGCGCTCTCCCCCGATGAAGAGCGAGGGCACCGTGATCGGGCGGTGCGCCCAGACGCCGAGGTCCTGCCAGTCGCGATCGACGTTGCGGTAGCGGTTGAGCGCGCCGGTGAAGCCCGTGCGCTCGAACTCGCGGACGTACACCTCGAGGTCGTCCTCGGTGAGCCAAGTGGGCGGGCGGGCGGGGATCACGAAGCGATCACGCAACCGGCCACCCGGCGGCACCGTCGCGATCGTGCGCCCATCGGGCGGCGCCACCGCGTCTCCTGACGCCGCCACGTACATGCCGAGCAGCCAGGCCCGCACGTCCTCCTCGATCTCGGCCTCTGCCCGTCCGGGCTCCTGGAAATAGGAGATGTAGAACTCCTCGTCACCACCCATCCGTCGGAATGCATCGGTGGGGCGCGTCCGTCCCGGCGGCGAGTACGGCACACTCAACAGGGCCACGGCGCGGAAAACGTCGGGGCGCAACAGCGCCGAGGCGGCGGCGATGGGCGAGCCCCAGTCGTGGCCCACCACTGCCGCGGTCTCCTCGCCGAGCGCCTCCACCACCCCGAGGTTGTCGGCGACGTGGGCGAGCATCCGGTAGGCGTCGATGGCGACGGGCTTGGACGAGCGGCCGTAGCCCCGCACGTCGATGGCCGCGGCCCGGTAGCCGGCGTCGGCCAGGGCGGGCAACTGGTGGCGCCACGAGTACCACGACTCGGGAAAGCCGTGCAGCAGGAGCACCAGCGGGCCGTGTCCCTGCTCGACGACATGGATGCGAAGGCCATTGGCAGCAACGACCTGGTGGCGGCGCGCGTTCATGGCCGAGCAGTCTGGCTCATTGCGGAAATGCGTGCTGCGCGCATTTACGCCGTTTACAATAACCCGTCGTGCCAGCGACTCCTGATCTGTGATGGGCTCGTGATGGGAGAAGGCTGATGGGGGGCCGGAGCTACCCGCACAGGCTTACGATCGACGTGGAGCCGGAGGTCTACGAGGCGCTGCGGGTGTACGCCTTTCGACAGCGGACGAACGTGGCCGAGCTGGTGCGGCAGATGGGGCGACGTCTGCTGACCGAGGATCGGAGCCTGGCGCGCGAAGTTCGTGAGCGACTCGACGGCAATACCTCCCGTAGCTCGGACGGGCGGGCCCGGTAGGCGTAGCGCTCCACAGGGCGGACCACGCCCTATCCGATCATCTGTGTCATCTGTAAAGCACAGATGACACAGACCGTGGCGCGGGGTATCCTGAAGTCAGCTCGACCTGCGGCCACTGATTCCCCCCTCGTGGGCCCGGGCGAACTGCGGTGGCCGGTGTGGGCGCCTCTTTCGCCGCCGGGGAGGGCGCCTCGCCGGCTCATCGCCACATCGCCGATCGCGATCAGGCCCAGGCGTTGCGCACGGCGAGCGGTCCCAGGTTCGAGGATCTCGCCGGCTGATAACGCACGACCCACGGCTGGTGGCTGCGGTCGACCCCACCGGCGAGGCCGCCCGATGTGCAGAGGTACTCGAGGGTGACGGCGCCGACCTGGGTCGCCGTCCCCGTGCCGAGGACGCAACGATCACCGTTGGCCAGCTCCATGGCCCAGACGGGTCTGGGGCCGGAGCTGGGAGAGTTGGCCGCCTCGAGGGGCAATGGCTGGGTCAGCATCAGCCGCGTCGCCGGCGCCCAGGGCGAGGACGCGCAGATCAGCTGCGGTGCGTCGGGTTGACCAGCGGGCGTGAAGCAGGGGTCCATTATCTGGTTCGCCGCCGTGCAACGCCACGCGCTGGCGTCCTGGTAGAGGGCGAGGGAGCCCTCCCAGCACGATCCCGAGGTCGTGGTCGATGCCGCCGGGAGCGCGGTCGTGGCCGCTGTGCGCGATGGAGCCAGACCCTGCACCCTGGTATGCGCCGCCGGCGACCTCGTAGCACAACCGCCCAGCCCTAGCGCCCCTGCCAAGACCGCGACGAGGATTACCCTCAGCCGCATATGACCAGCATACCGCCGTGCGATGCCAGCGACGCGCCGCCCGGGGCGGTCAGCCGGGTGCGCGCAGCGCCGCGTCGAGCACGGCGATCACGCCGGGCGCACGCTCTGGTTGGGGTCGGCCTCCGGTCTGCAGGACGCCGATGAGCATGGCGAGCACGATCGTCACCAGGCCGTCGGCGAGCAACGCCGGACCCACGTCGGCGCGAACGGCCCCGTTCTCCTGGTCACTCGCGATCAGCTCGGCCAGCTGGACCCGCAGTCGCGCCAGGGCGGGGATGTCGAGCAGTCGCTCGGTCGACTCGGGCTCCAGGCCCGAGAGCACCCGCCGGGCGAGCGGGTGGTCGGGGAGGGCGTCGAGGAGCAGCTGGATCAGCGCCGCCCAGTCGCCGGTGAACCGGCCGCGCTCCACCGCCTGGAGAGCGACCTCCACCAGGGCGTCAGCGTCGGCGTCCACGGCCGCGGCGAAGAGCGCTTCCTTGCCCGGGAAGTAGGCGTACACGGCCGCCGGTGTCACACCAACATCGCGCGCCACGTCCGAGAGGGCGACGCCTCGCAGGCCGTCGGCCGAGAAGCGATGGATCGCAGCCGCGAGAAGGGCCTGGCGGGTCCGCTCGCCCTTCGATGGGGAGGCCGGCGAGGTGGTGTGAAGAGTGCCCAAGGTCACAGAAGTGAAGGGTTGACGGTTTCTGTCAATTCATAGGATACTCGATCCATGGCTGTCGTGAGCGGAGACCTGAAGCCGGATCGGAAGGCAGACGCCAAGATCGAGCGGTTGTCGGCGGCGTCGCTGCGACGCACGATCGAGCCCGACGTCGAGGTGAGCGGCGAGCTGGGCGCTGGGGCGGTGCTGCCCCCTGAGCTCCTCAGCGTGGCCGGGCTCGGGCTCGAGCTGAGCCCCGACCAGCTGGTCACTCTGTCGCGGGAGGAGGTGGCGTCGATCATCGACGCCGGCCTTCGGTTCGAGGCCATCCTGATGGCGGGGTTCTCGTTCCAGCTGGCCATGCAGCGGGACTACACCGACCCGCGCGTCGTGTACGCCCTCCACGAGATGGGCGAGGAGACGCGCCACTCCCGCCTGTTCTCCCGGTTGCTGAGCCAATTGCGGCCGACGGCCCGCAACCCGTTGGACAAGACGCTGTTCCGGGCGATCCAGCGGGTCGGGATGGGAGCCATCATCCGCCGGCCGGCGCTGCTGGACGTCCTCGTCCTGGCCGGTGAGGAGATCCCCGATCTCCTGCAGAAGAAGGCCGCCGAGCACCCCGACACCGATCCCTTCCTGGCCGAGGTCAATCGGTACCACCGCCAGGAGGAGGCTCGTCACCTCGCCTTCGCCCGCACCGTGCTGCCCGAGGAGTGGCATCGGGCGTCGTGGACGGACCGCTTCGCCGTGCGCCACGTCGCACCGCTCGTCATCCGGGACATGTTCCGCCTGCTCGTGCACCCCGGCGTGTACGAGACCGTCGGGTTGCCTGGGTGGGCCACCTGGCGGGCTGCGAACCGTAGCCCCGAGCGGGTGACCCTACGACACGAGGCGACCCGGCCGGTGCTGGAGGCCATGCTCCAGGCCGAGGTCGTGACACCTGGGCGAGTGCCCCGAGGCTGGCGGGACTTGTGCGGCGTCGACGCCGACGGGGTCCCAGCGGCGTGATGGCCGGCCCGGGAGGTCGGCCTGGCGAGATGGCCGGCCCGGGAGGTCGGCCGAGCGGCAGCCCCGCTCGACAGGCGACGTGACCAGACCGACAGCAGACCCCTCCGCCGGGCCTGTCCTCGTCACGGGGGCTGCCAGTGGCATCGGGCGAGCGACGGCGCTCGCATTCGCCGGGGCGGGAGCGCCCGTCCTGGCCGTGGACATCGACGAAGCCGGGGCCCAGGCCACGGCCGTTGACTGCGCCCGAACGGGGCCCTCGGCCGCCGCCTTCGGGGTGGACGTGGCCGACCGACAGGCCGTGGCCGAGCTGGCGGAGAAGGTCCACGCTGTCCACGGGCCGTTGGAGGTGCTGGTCAACAACGCCGGCGTGGGCATGTCCAGCCGCTTCCTCGACATGGAGCCGGCCGACTGGGAGTGGATCCTCGGGATCAACCTGATGGGGGTCATCCACGGGTGCCAGGCGTTCGGGCCGGCCATGGTGGCCCGCGGGCGGGGCCATGTCGTCAACCTGGCGTCGGGCCTCGCCTACACCCCGACGGCCAGCGAGAGTGCCTACGTCACCAGCAAGGCCGCCGTGCTGGCGTTCTCCCGCTGCCTGCGGGCCGACTGGTACCGCCACGGGGTGGGGGTGTCGGTCATCTGCCCGGGGATCGTCAACACCCCGATCATCTCCCGAGCCCGGTTCCGGGGGGCCGATCCCGCCGAGGTGCGCCGCCTGGCCACCGTGTTCAGGCGACGGAACTATCCGCCCTCGAGGGTGGCCAGCGCAATCCTCGCCGCCGTCGAGCACGATCGCGCCATGGTCGCCGTCTCGCCGGAGGCCAAGCTGGGGTGGGCGCTCAACCGGCTCCTGCCGGTTGCGGTCTCGGATCGGCTCGCTCGGGTGGGCGTCGGGCGTAGGTGAGGCCGAGCTCTGACTTCGGCCCAAATCCTCAAAAGTTGATCAGGTTAGTCAGAAATGACGCTAGGATCGCGCCCCTGCGCCGGGTGGCCGAGCCCGGACCATCTGCTCAGTCGAGGACCGGGATCGATGGAGTTCCTACGGCCGTTTCGGACGGTGGGACAGCTCAACGAAGTCGAGCGGATCAAGCTGGCGCGCCACCCCCTCGACGTCTACCAGGCGGTCATCGACCGCTACGCCAAGGAGGGCCCCGACGCCATCGCCGCCGTCGACGGCGAGCAGGAGCGGCTCAAGTGGGTGGGCCTGTATCCCCAGCGTCAGGGCGGGGATGCCTTCATGGTGCGCATCAAGGTTCCGGGAGGTCGCGTCAGCGCCCTCCAGGCCCGGACCATCGGCGAGATCGCCGAGGAGTTCGCCCGCGGGCCTGAGCCCAACCCGCTGTTCGGTGACGCGTACTGCGACCTCACCACGCGCCAGGACGTGCAGCTGCACTGGGTCCACATCGGGGACGTGCCCGAGATGTGGCGACGCCTGGAGTCGGTCGGCATGGTCACCGTGCAGGCCTGCGGCGACTCGGCCCGCAACGTGTTGTGCTGTCCGGTGGCCGGGATCGACGCCGCGGAGGTCTTCGACGCCTCGCCAGTCGCCGCGGCCATCTCCAACTTCTTCACGGGCAACCGCGAGTACGCCAACCTGCCGCGCAAGTTCAAGATGAGCGTCACGGGCTGCCTCGAGGACTGCGCCCAGGCGGAGATCAACGACATCGGGATGTGGCCCGCTCGCACAGAGGACGGGACCGTCGGGTTCAACGTCCTCGTCGGCGGGGGTTTGTCTGACGGCCCCCGAATGGCGTCCGACATCGACGTGTTCGTGCGGCCCGAGCAGGCCGTGGAGCTCACCAGGGCAATCGCCCAGGTCTACGGCGAGCTGGGAAACCGGGAGAACCGCGGCATTTGCCGGATGCGGTACCTGGTTCAGGAGCTCGGGCCGGAGGGATTCCGTGCCGAGCTGGCGGCGAGGAGCGCCGTGCCGCTCGATCCCGCCGGAGAGCAGCTGACCCGGCGGTATCGCGGCGACCACGTCGGTGTCCACGCCGAGCGCCAGCCGGGGCGGTTCTACGTGGGGCTGAGCGTGACCGTGGGCCGGATGTCGGGGCGGGACCTGATCGAGGCGGCCCGCCTGGCCGAGACCTACGGGGACGGCGGGCTGCGGCTGGCGACCGATCAGAATCTCGTGCTCACGGGTGTCCCCGAGGATCGCCTGGACGATCTGCTGGCCGAGCCGCTGCTCGGTGTCCACACTCCCAGCCCCGGACCGTTCACGCGGGGCGCGGCGGCGTGCACGGGGAGTGAGTTCTGTCGCTTCGCGGTGGTCGAGACGAAGGCCCGCGCCCTCCAATGGGCCCGGTTCCTCGACGACGAGCTGGGCGACGACTGGAACGGGGCGAACGGCCAGAGCAACGGCGACGGCATCGTCCGCATGCACTTCTCGGGCTGCCCGGCGTCGTGTGCCCAGCCCCAGATCGCCGACATCGGCTTCCGGGGAGAGACGGCGCACCTGCCGGATCGGATCTCGGAGGCCGTTGACATCGGCATGGGCGGTAGCCTGGGAGCGGAAGCCGGGTTCATCGACTGGGTGGAGGGGGCCAAGCCCGTCGACGACGTTCCCGAGGCCCTGGTGCGGGTGTTGCGCCGTTACCGAGCCGAGCGTGGGCCCGACGAGCCCTTCCATCGGTGGTCCCGACGTCTGGCCAACGCCGACCTGCGGGCGACGCTGAACGGATCCGCCTGATGGCCGGCTTCAGCGTCCGCGAGGAGATGAGCAGCGTCGAGGAGGCGCCGGGCAAGATCTGGTTCTGGGAGCTCGAGGCGGCGGTCATCGACGCCGGGCGCTGCATCCAGTGCGGTGCCTGCGTCGCCGTGTGCCCGTCCGACTCGATCGGCATCGGTACAGACGACCTGCCCGAGCTGGTGAAGATGTGCACGGGCTGCTCGCTGTGCTGGGACTTCTGCCCGCGGGGTGGGTTGCGGTACGAGGCGACCTCGCGACTCATCGAGGAGACACCGGTCACCCTGGCGCCCCGCCGCAACGGCAACGGTGCGCGACGGCCGGGCGAGGACGCGAGCCCGGCGAACGGCGATGTGCCTGCTGGTGATCCGGGGTCGGGTTGGACGATCACTGGCGGACCGGCGAGCAACGGGCTGGGAGTCGTGCGGGATGCACACACCGCCCGAGTGGCCGGCGGGATCTCGGGCGCGCAGGACGGGGGCGTGGTGAGCGCCATCCTCATGGCCGCCCTCGAGGCGGGTCACCTGGACGGCGTGCTGCTGGCACGCGAGAGCCCGGACGAGCCCTGGAAGGGCGTCGCCCACCTGGCCCGGACGCCCGAGGAGGTGGCTGCCTCGGCGGGCAGCTTCTACAACCAGACGATGGGCCTCGGGCACCTGGACCTGGGCCGTCACGACCTTCCGCCCGACCCTCGGATCGCGGTGGTCGGCACGCCCTGCGAGGTGCAGGCCATCCGGGCCATGCAGGCCCGCCCGTGGACCTGGGGCAAGTCGCGGGTCGACGCCGTGGTGCTGTCGATCGCCCTGTTGTGCACCAAGAGCTTCGACTACGAGGGCTTGATGCTCCGTGAGCTGCGGGACCAGCGGGGGCTGGATCTGTCCCAGGTCGGCAAGGTGGACGTGATCCACGGACGGATGATCGTCGAGGACCGGTCCGGGAACCGCCTCGTGGACGAGCCGGTGCGCGACTTCCACGGTGCCGCCCTGAAGGGTTGCGACGAGTGCGCAGACTTCCTGGGTCACGGGGCCGACATCTCGGTCGGCAGCGTCGGGAGCGACGAGGGGTACTCGAGCGTCCTGGTTCGCACCGAGCCCGGTCGGGCCGCCTTCGAGCTGGCGAGAGATCGGCTGGAGGTCCGGGGCCTCGACTCGGCCGAGCCGCTCCACAAGCTGAGCGGTTTCGACAAGAAGATTGCCCTCCAGACGCTGGCGCGGCCCTTCGACCCGGACGGGCCGCTGTTCGTCGACTTCGAGGAGCACCTCCGGTCGTATGGGGACACCGACCGGGCTCCGGTCTTTCGAAAGCGCTGACGCTCGTGGAGCTGCCAGGGCTCGCCGAGCCGGTCGGGCTGCGGGCTCGCGTGGCGAGCGAGCCCGATGCGGTACGGGCGGAGATCGCCTCGGGCAGGCTCATCGTCACACCGCTATGGAAGGCATGGGGTCCCGCGCTCGCCGCCCAAGGTCTGGATCGGGCTGCGCTGTCGGCGATCCTCCGAGGCTATGGCTACGAGCTGTGGCTGTGGGCGGTCGGCGAGCGCACCTGGGCGCAGAGCATCGAGGGTCTGGCGGGGAGGGTCAGCCGCCGGGTCGGCGCTCGGTCGCCGGCAAAGACGGCTCGGCCGGCGACGCCGACCGGTCGCCCGAGGAAGGCGAGAAAGGCGCGCGTGGCTACAAGGGCGAGCACTGCCTCCAAGGCGAAGAAGGCAAACAAGGCCACGAAGGCCCGCTCGGCGACCAAGACGCAGAAGACCAGGAAGGCCACCAATGCTGGCCGGCCGACCAAGGGCGGCCGAGCGACAAAGGCGAAGAAAACGACGAAGGCGAAGAAAACGACGAAGGCGACCAAGGCCACGACGGCACGTCGGGTCGCGACGCCCACCAAGGCGGCGAAGGCAACGGGATCCGGTCGGGCGGGCAAGACCGCCAAGAGGGCCAAGACCGCCACGAGGGCCAAGAGCGCCACGACGGCCAAGAGCACGCGGGCCGCAGGCCCGGCGAGGAAGACCCGCCGGCGTTAGCCGATCCGGTGGTCAGGCCTGGATCTCGACCGGCGTGCCGAGGGGCAGCATGGGTACCAGGGCATCGACGTCGGCGTTGTTGAGCCGCACGCACCCGTGGCTCACGCTGTGGCCGATGCTGGACGGGTCGCCCGTGCCGTGGAGTCCGATCTCGGCGTCGTAGCCGTCGAAGTCGGTGAGTGTAGGGGAGTGGCCCGACAGGCCATAGGCGTAGTCGCCATAGACCCCGGGGTTGGTGGTCTTGAGAAGCTCGGTGATGTAGTAGGTGCCGAGGGGGGTGGGCGTCTCCGGAGCGCCGATCGCGACCGGGTAGGAGCGATCGAGGTTGCTGAAGTTGTAGACGTTCAGCTGGTGCGTCGACTGGGTGACGACCAGCCGGTAGGGATCGCCCTGCACCTTCACCTCGTTCGCCGGTATCCAGCCCGTGCTGCCGTTGGGCTTGGTCGGCAGGAACACCTGGAGCCAGCCCCCGCCGGTCTGCGTGATGCCCGGCGTCAGGAGAAGCGTGAGCGGTGTGCCCTCGGGCAGCGGGCTGGTCAGGGTCACTGTGATCGGACCGTTGGGAGCGCTGTGCACGTCGATCTGAGACTGGAGGGCGGTAGCCGTGTAGGCGGGGAACTGCTGGGCGGCCGGCGTCGCCTGCTGTTGCACGGTCGGGGGCTGTTGACGCGCTGTCAGGGGCGCGGTGGTGGACGCCGCCGCCCGGAGACTGGCCTTCGCTTTCGCAGCGTCGCTGCTGCTTCCGCAGCCGGCAGCGACGGCCCCGACAGCAATGGCGACCACCACGATCACCGACGACCGCATTCGTGACACTACGAATCCTCCCCCTGTCGTTCGAGGCCCAATAGTACAGAGGGCCGCACACCCGCAGGCGTGCGGCCCTCTGTTGGATGCTCCTGTCGTCGTATGGCTAGCCGGTGAAGTGCGCCGTCGTGGTGACGGCGGAGGCCACCGGGGCCTGCTGAACTGTCTGCGGCACCACGACCGTCTTGGTCACGGTTTGCGGCACCACGACCGTCTTGGTGACGGTCTGCGGCACCACGACCGTGCGGGGCGCGGTGTTGTTGAAGCAGCTGACCGAGACGTTCTGGTTGATCGCTGTGATGTTGTGGTTCTCGGTGCCACCGGTGCCCCGGCCGTTGCCGTTGCCGATGTTGCCGATGCCGTTACCGCTGTCGTTGGTCACGGCGACCTGTGCGGTGTTCGCGCCGGTCACCTGCTGAGCGGTAATCGGTGAGCACGGGCCGGTGTGGTTCCCGGCGATGACTTGCACCGCGTTGTTCGACAGGACGCCTCCCCCACCGCCTCCGGGTGCGACGCCTGCGGGTGCCCGCAGGGCCGTCGGTGCTCCCGCCGCCCCCGACGTCGCCGCTCCGGTAGCCGCAGCGTGACCGGCACCTGCGGTGGTCGTTCCCACTGCGGTAGGCGTGCTGCCCGGAGTTTGGGCCGAGGCCGTCGCCGCGAACAGTCCGAACGAGACGCTTCCCATCGCGACCGTCACCGCGCCCGCGATGTAGCGAATTCTTGGCATAGATGCTCCCCCCGTATTGTTTTATTGGGCTCCGCCGAGCCCGCTATTGCTGTCAAAGTTGTAACACAATGCGTGCACTTCGTCTATGGTGGCCGGCGCGTGACGCCCGAATTGCGAGGTCTGTCCTGCGGTCTTGGCGCTCCTATGGGCGGGGCGTGAACCGCACCGGGACGCTCGTGGGCTTGCGGAATCCCATCCCGTGGATGTGGGGATC